>WJMB01000391.1 GCA_014728185.1 Candidatus Coatesiibacteriota bacterium | reverse complement strand
CGACATCCTCGGTGACGAGGATCACCTCGGCGACATGGACTTCAAGGTCGCGGGCTCCTCGGAGGGCATCACCGCCATCCAGATGGACATCAAGATCTCGGGCATCTCCGAGCAGATCATGGCCCAGGCCCTCGAACAGGCCCGGGTGGCCCGGCTGCACATCCTCGACAAGATGAACGCCGCCCTGGATTCCCACCGCCCCGAACTCTCACCCTACGCCCCGCGGATCCAGACCATCGACATCCCCAAAGAAAAGATCCGCGACCTCATCGGACCCGGCGGCAAGGTCATCCGCGGCATCATCGACGAGACCGGCGTCTCCATCGACGTCGACGACGACGGACATGTCGTCGTGGCCAGCCCGGACCTCGAAGCCATCGAGGCCGCCATGGCCCGCATCAACGCCATCATCGAGGACCCCGAGGTCGGCGAGGTCTACGACGGTAAGGTCACCCGCCTGATGAACTTCGGCGCCTTCGTCGAAATCCTGCCCGGCAAGGAAGGCCTGGTCCACATCTCCGAGATGGCCTGGGGCCACACCGACAAGGTCGAGGACGTCTGCAAGGTCGGCGATCCCATGAAGGTCAAGCTCGTCGAGATCGACAGCCAGGGACGCCTCAACCTCTCCCGCAAGGCCCTGCTCGACAAGCCCGAGGGCTACGATGAAAGCAAGGAAAAAAGCCGCGGCGACAACCGTCGCTCCGGTGGAGGCGGCGGCGGTCGACGCCGTCGACGCTAAACGCCAGCGAAAGGAACCGGCCATGAACAAGACCACTCTCATCCTCGCCGGCTCGCTGCTCCTGCTCTTCACTGCGGCCTGCGACGACGAACCCGAAAGCATCGACGAGGGAGCCGCCTACTCCCTCGTCGAACCCACCCTAACCCAGGAAACCTACCAGCCCGGGGACTCCCTCGAGGTCGCCTACACCGTCGCCAACCCCGCCCTCGACGCCGAAGGCAACTACGACATCTACGTCAACCTCGATGTCACCCTCGACGACGAACCCTACGACGCCTACCCCCAGATCGAGCACCGCAAGGACAGCGCCCAGCCCCTCGAACTCGCCCACACCGTCGAACTGACCCCCGAGGTCTACCTGCCCGGCGCCTACGTCCTCAAGCTCACCGTCACCAACCGCGTCGACGGCGAAAACGAAACCCTCGAGACCGAGCTGCCCTTCACCATCGAAGGCCCCCCCACCCCCGAGGCCGCCGCCGAGTCACAACCCGGCGAGCTGCCCCAGGAAGAGGCCCTCACCCACTAACCCTTGACAATACCCCCGTTCCATGCTACTTTACCTCCACACCAACGCGGGGTGGAGCAGTGCGGTAGCTCGTTGGGCTCATAACCCAAAGGTCGCAGGTTCGAGTCCTGCCCCCGCAACCAAGGTGGGCCAGAAATGGCCCACCTCTTTTTCAACTTAAATACATAGCCGAAAGTTTTATCCATTTGTTTCTCATGCTTAAACACAGATGGGCCAGAAATGGCCCACCTCTTTTTCAACTTAAATACATAGCCGAAAGCTTTATCCATTTGTTTCTCATGCTTAAACACAGATGGGCTAGAAATGGCCCACCTCTTTATACGTCTTGGTTACAGCAATGGACCGGGGTAACCTCCGCTTTTAAGCATATAAGAATCCAGGTGGGCCTGAAACGGCCCACCTCTTTTTACGTCTTGATAGCACCAGTGGGCTGGTATCAGGTATTCCCGGCGGACCGCAGAGGGTCCGCCCTACGTGAACCGGCGATTCTTCCGCCAGATACCCAAGAACGGATAACGCAGGGTCGGGTCATCAGACCCGACCGCTAAAACCTTCGGCTTGACCCGTCGGCTCGGAAAACGGCGGGGATTGGAATCCCCGCCCTACATTAACGCTCCGGAAGCCCCCCCCGGGATGAAACCCAAACCCGACGGGCGGATCTCCTTCCCGGCCCGGAGCACAAAGCGGGTGAACAACTACATCACACAGAACTCGACCCGTTCCCGGCTGTAGGTCGGCGTTGACACCTTGGCGAAATCCAGGCCCAGCGTCTCGGCGACGACGTCCGCCCCCCGCGCCAGGCAGCGGCAGCGCACATTGATGGAGTAGGGCGTGACGCTCTTCTCGGGCAGGTAGAGCATCTCGACGAAGCTTTTTTGCTCGCCCTTGATACCGCTGTTGGGAGTTGGGGGCACAATACATCTAGCCAAACGGCGCTCTGCGCTAAGGGCAAGCAATTGACTGGAATATTGCCCTGCGGTACGATTGGCGGGGTCGATATTCAGGATAAAGAGCAGCAAAGCTTCTGTCCAATCGGCTAGATGAGACCAGAAAGCATTAAGCCTTTTGCCCCGCAAGTCCCCCAGTAAGTTATAGGGGTCCAACAGAACCAGTTGGGGTGTGGGCTGTCGCTGGGGCATCTCTTCTAGGGCTCTGTAGCCATCGTCGTCGTTGGGATGTACGATTACTAAACCAGCGCTCTGCAAGGCAGTGCGCTTATTCCCATCCTCATCGAAACACATGACACTGGATTTCGGTAGTAAGCGACCTGCCAGACCCGTGCTACCCAGGTAGCGGCCCCGGGATAAGGCATCGGACTGGGCGTCCCGCAGGCGCAAAGCGGCAGGCGCCGCCAGGATTCTTTCCCGCACCGCTTCAATGGCCTCGTACTCAGGTTTGCCCGCGAAGGGATCGTAGAAACAGCCGCCTTCCGGCAGCCAATCCAGACAGCGCAGCAGCCATTCGTGCTTGATCAGGTCGCCGGCGTTTCCAGCATCATATCGCATCGGATCTCCTTTCATATGAGGTGTTTCGATTATCAGATAACCCACTGACGCGTTGCGTCAAAGCTTGCCGGAAAAAAAGGCATTATGGAACGTGTTCGGACCCAATCAGGGCTGATATTGAAAGGCTCACCGGGCGGGTTTTCGCTGCCTGGGTGCGTCCGTCTTAGTTGCCGCTACATGAATGCGCGTTCTTGTTACTTGATATTGTGGCGGTTATGAGTCGAGTGGCAATCGGGTCATCGTTGCCTGCAAGCTACTAGGCAGGGTAAGCTTTCCACCGAGCGCGCCCCCGGCAGCCGACACTGTTTAACTGCTGATAAGAGACAGGCGCATCTGCTGCTACACGTGTGTTATCAGCGGAATACAATCACAGCCCGGTCCGAGCAGGGTAGGCGATCCCAAGTCAAAAAAACGGGGACTGATGGAGTTGCCCATCTCCCCGCCCCGTTTGCTGAAAAGGTTGTTCCAGACCGCCCTCACTCCATCAGCCCGCGCTCGTACTCTTCCTTGAACCTGGCTATGCCCCGGTAGATCGCATACGCCGCCTCGTGTTGGTAGGCCGGGTCGATGAGCAGCGCCTCCTCGGTCTCGTTGGTCAGAAAGCCCACCTCGACGAGGATCGAGGGCATCTGCGCCTCGCGCATCACGTGGAAATTGGCCTGTTTGACACCGCGGTCGAAGCAGCCCAGGTAATCCAGCAGGGACTCCTGGACGCAGTTGGCCAGGCGCTGGCTCTCATCGAGGTACTCGTTCTGGATCAGCGAGCCCAGGATGAGGGAGAGCTCGTCGCCGGCGGCCTCGGGGGGCAGGTCGGGGTCCAGGGCGAAGTCGGCGTTCTCTAGCTGGGCCAGGGCCCGGGCCTCGGTGTTCTGGGCCTCGGCCAGGTAAAAGGTCTCGGCGCCGTGGGCGTGGGTGTTGGAGTGGCCGTTTAAGTGGACCGAGACGAAGAGGTCGGCGTCGGCCCGGTTGGCCATCAGCATCCGTCCGGAAAGCCCGATGGTGGTGTCGTCGGATCGGGTGAGGATGACCTCGAGACCCAGGTGGTGCTCGAGCATCCGGGCCAGATAGAGACTGATCGGCAGGACCTCGTGCTTCTCGTAGTTGCGGCCGCTCCAGGAGCCTGTACCGATGTGCTCGCCACCGTGCCCGGGGTCGATCACCACGCGGCGGATGCGCAGGCGCTCGAAGTTGGCGTCGGGGATCAGCTCCGCGGGGCTGGAGCCGTAGAGGTCGCCGATCTCGAGGCGGTAGCCCTCGCCGTGGCGCTCGGCGCGGTAGGAGTACTCGCCGGGCCAGAGCAGCACCCGCAGCTCGCAGCCCGGGCGGTCGCGACGCGGGCGCAGCAGGACGCGGTCGACGAAGCCCACCCCGCGCTCCTCGCTGAAGCCCTCGGGCGACTCCGGGGCGGGCAGGTCGAGGACCAGGGCGCTGCCGCTCTGCCGCACGGCCAGGCCGTCGAGGCCGGGGATGGAGCCCTCGACGATGGTGAGCCGATCCTCGTTGTAGACCTCGATCTCCGCTCCCTCAGTGAAGACCACCTCACCGGAGATGACCTCGCCCACGGGCTCCGGAGGCTCGGCAAGTACGACGGGGACGATCAGCAGCAGGGGGAGCAGGCGGCGCATGGTTTACTTCTCCAGCTCCAGGACGGTCACGTTGTCGTTGGTGTAGATGCAGATCTCGGCGGCGATACGCAGGGCCTTCTCGGCTACGCTGCGGGCGTCGAGGTCGGTATTGGCGAGCAGCGCCCGGGCGGCGGCGCGGGCGTATCCCGAGCCCGAGCCCACAGCGGCGACGTCGTCGTCCGGGGTGATAACCTCGCCGGAGCCGGAAACCAGCAGGGTCTCCTCGGCGTCGGCCACCAGCAACAGGGCCTCCAGGCGGCGCAGGTACTTGTCGGTGCGCCACTGCTTGGCCAACTCGACGGCGGCCTTGGCCAGGCTGCCCGGGTAGTCGGTGATCATCGTCTCGAACTTTTCGAAGAGGGTCAGGGCGTCGGCCACGCCGCCGGCGAAGCCGGCCAGCACCCGACCCTTGTTGAGTGTGCGGACCTTGACGGCGCCGCCCTTGAGCACGCTGTCGCCCAGGGTGACCTGGCCGTCGCCGGCGATAGCCACCCGGTCGTTACGGCGGACGCAGAGGACGGTGGTGGCGCGCAGATTCTGCATGGTGTTCCCGTCGGTTGAGGTGCGGGGTTATTCTACCATAGGCGGGGAAGGTCCATTAACCCGGGTGACGGGGCCGGTTAATGCAGGGCGGGAATGCTAATCCCCGCCGGATCATCTCACGACACTGAACCTTTGAGTGTAGCTGCTGAGAGCTGCTGCAAGTCATTTACTCTTGATGCTCGCCATGCTGAAAGCTTCAACTCGATAAAGCGCCCGGTTGATCACAAGGCTTTAAACAAGCGATAGACTGCTGATACTTTATCGTTATCTGGTTTTGGCTGCCGGATCAATCGTCGGGATACTCTTCTTGCCGGCAATTCACGACACCAAACACAGAAGAAACATAATGACACACTACGCCTGCCGGGACTGCCGGCCATCACGGCAAGGTGAGCTATAATGCGCGAGGGATCGTATACCCAGTTTGGACCAAGGTGCGATTGTTATCTGCTGATGATGAGCGGTTATCCTCAGATGTGCCTGTCATTTATCAGCAGTTAAGAAAGTGGCGGGTGCAAGGGGCGTGCTCCGAGGATAACCTACCCTGCCGATTTACTTGCAGTTAACGATCATTCGATTGCCACTTGACTCATAACTGCTTCATTATCAAGCAACAAGACCGTGTAGAAATGCATTGGGAGTGAAGTCGGACGCAACCAATCAGCGATCGCCTGCTCGGTGAGCCTTCCAATATCAACCCTGATTTGGTCCGAACACGTTCCATGGCGCCTTCGTTTTCAGCATCACCAACGATCTGCGACAAGGGCGGGGATTTGAATCCCCGCCCCGTCAACGGACTACTCGCGCGACCCGCCTGGGCGGGCTAGACTTCCATGATCTCTTCGATCTTGCCGTCGACGATCTTGTCGATGTTGTTGGAGTGGTCGTCGGTGTAGTTCTGGACGACGTCCTGGAGCCGCTTGCTCTCGTCCTCGGAGAGGTCGCCCTTCTTGGCGGCCTTCTTGAGCATCTCGTTGGCGTCGCGGCGGACGTTGCGCAGGGAGACCTTGCCCTCCTCGGCCAGGCTCTTGGCGACCTTGACCAGCTCCTTGCGGCGGTCCTCGGTCAGCTTGGGGAAGGGCAGGCGGATGACCACGCCGTCGGCGTTGGGCGTGATGCCCAGGTCGCTTTGCTGGATGGCCTTGACGATGTTCTCGATGGCGTTCTTGTCCCAGGGCTGGATCATGATCATCCGCGGCTCGGGGACGGAGATGGTGGCCATTTGATTGATCGGGGTCGGGTTGCCGTAGTAGTCGACGCGCAGCCCGTCGAGGATGGCCGGATTGGCGCGGCCGGTGCGGATGGCCCGCAGGTCGCGCTGGGTGGCCTCGACGGCCTTGTCCATCTTCTCTTTATATTCAACGAGCAGCGGTTCGTTCATCGGTGCTCCTCTCGAGTCCACCGGCGACCCCGGAGGCGCGCGGGTTGCATGCTATGGTTGCGATGCTGGGTTGAGTGTGTTGGTCTGTCTCAAAAAAGTATTATAACATCCCTGACGGTGCTCTTCCACAATCGAGATGACACGCTGGATCAGTCGGTGTCCGGCGGGCCGATGATGGTGGCGAAGCCCGGTTCGGTGAGCGCCCGCAGCGCCCCCCCGGCCACTCCGGCGTCGAAGACCCGGATCTCGACGCCGCCGCCCCGGCAGAGCTCGACGGCCCCCAGGTCCATCACGCCCAGGCGTCGGGTGAGCACCTCGTCATAGCTCAGCCGTTCGAAGCGCTCGGCGGAGGGATCGCGCCGGGGATCGGCTGAGTAGACGCCGTCGACCTGGGTGGCCTTGAGGATGCAGTCGGCCTCGAGCTCCCGGGCGCGCAGGGCCGAGGCGGTGTCCGTGGTGACGAAGGGCGCTCCGGTGCCGCCGCCGACGATGACCAGGCGGCCCTCGACGAGGTCCCGGCGTGCCTCCACGGCCCGGTACTGGGGCGCCAGAGTGGGCACCGGCACCGCCGAGTAGGCCCGGGCGGGAACCCCGGCCCCGCGCAGGGCGTCGCAGAGCGCCAGGGCGTTGATCACCGTGGCCAGCATCCCGGCGGAATCGGCCAGGACGCGGTCGGCGAAGACGCAGCCTCGACCGCCGCGCAGCAGGTTGCCCGCGCCGCAGACCACGGCGGTCTCGATGCCGGCGCCGCGCAGATCGGCCAGCTCGTCGACGACGAGCCCCAGGGCGTCGGCGTCGAAGGGAGAAAAGCCCTCCTTCGAGCGGCCGCAAAGCCGTTCTCCGGAGAGCTTGACGATCACTCTTCGCGGGTGGGACATGGTTCCCGCCGAGTCCTCGTTGTGGGATCGAGCCGTTAGCGGCCCAGTTCGTAACGGGTGAAGCGGGCGACCTCGATGTTCTCGCCCAGCTTGGCGATGTTCTCTTTAATGAAATCGCGGACTGTGCGGTCTTTGTTCTCGGGCTGGTTGCGCACGTAAATCTGCTCGAGGAGCGTCTTCTCCTTGAGGAACTTGCCGATGCGCCCCTCGACCATCTTGTCGACGATCTTCTCGGGCTTGCCCGACTCCAGGGCCTGCTCGCGCAGGACGCGGCGCTCCTGCTCCAGCACCTCTTCGGGGAATTCGCTCTCGTCGACGGCCACCGGGGCCATCGCCGCGATCTGCAGGCAGAGGTTGTTGGCCAGGGCCTTGAAATCGTCGGTGCGGGCGACGAAGTCGGTCTCGCAGCGCAGCTCGAGCAGCACGCCCAGCTTGTCGCCGGCGTGGATATAGGAGTGGACGATGCCCTCGCCGGCCTCGCGGCCCGACTTTTTGGCCGCCTTGGCCAGACCCTTGACCCGCAGGAACTCGACGGCCTTCTCTTCGTCGCCGCCGGTCTCCTGGAGGGCCTTCTTGCAATCGACGATGCCGGCGCCGGTCTTCTTGCGCAGCGCCATCACCTGTTTGGCGGGAATCTCTACTGCCATGCTACCGCTCCTGTTATGCTTTATCGGCCGTAGCCGTTTGTTTATCCTGCTTGTCTGCTTTATCGTCGGATTCGCTGTCGGGTTCGTCGAAGGGCACCTCACCGCCGCTGGCAGCGGCCTGGCCCTCGAGGGCGGCGTCGGCGATCGCCTGGGTGACCAACTGGATGCCGCGGATGGCGTCATCGTTGCCCGGGATGGGGAAATCCAGCTCGTCGGGATCACAGTTGGTGTCGGCGATGGCGATGATGGGGATCCCCAGGCGGTTGGCCTCGCGCACGGCGATGTTCTCGCGCTTGGGGTCGACGATGAACAGGGCGTCGGGCACCCGGCGCATCTCGCGGAAGCCCTGGTGCAGGCTGAGCAGCTTATCGTAGCGCTTGTTGATCATCGTGCGCTCTTTCTTGGAGAGCACGGTGAAGCGGTCCGAGTTGATCAGTTGCTCGAGTTCGTCCAGGCGCTGCAGGTTGCCCTTGATGGTGCGGTAGTTGGTCAGGGTGCCGCCGAGCCAGCGCTTGTTGACGTAGAACATCCCGCAGCGCTGGGCCTCGTTCTTGACCGTGGTCTGAGCCTGACGCTTGGTGCCGACGAAGATCAGCTTGCCGCCGCCGGCCGAGGTCCGGGTGACGTATTCGCAGGCCTTGCGCAGGTTCTGCGCCGACTTCTGCAGGTCGATGATGTAGATACCGTTGCGCTCACCATAGATGTAGCGCTTCATCTTGGGGTTCCATCGCCGGGTCTGGTGGCCAAAGTGTATCCCGGCCTCCAGCATGGCGCGGACGCTTATCTTGGGCATGGTGCTCCTCTTTCGCGTTTAGGCCTCCACCGTCGTCATCTCGGCCGCTCCACCGGAACACTGGTCCGGCAACGCGGAGGACCGATCGGACGGTGTGTGTGATGGGGCTCCGGAGGGAGCCGGTGGTACAGCGTAAAACGGTTTAACGCTTGGAGAACTGGAAGCGGGCGCGGGCGCCGCGGCGACCGTACTTCTTGCGCTCCTTGGAGCGCGGGTCGCGACGCAGCAGGCCCTCGTCCTTGAGCACGCCGCGCAGCTCGGGATCGTAGGTTTCCAGGGCGCGGGCGATGCCCAACAGCATCGCGTCGGCCTGGCCGGTCAGTCCGCCGCCGGTCAGGTTGGCGTGGATGTCGAAGCGGTCAGCGGCCTCGACGGTCTCCAGGGGTCGGCGCACCGCCTTCTGCCAGCACAGGCGGGGGAAGTAGTCCTCGAGCTCGCGCCCGTTGCAAAAAATGCGGCCGGAGCCCTGAACCATCTTGATCCGGGCGATGGAGGTCTTGCGGCGACCCGTGGCCCAGATTTCACTGCTCTCAGTCATCACTAACTCCTAAAGAAACGTTGATCAGCTTTCCAGGCTCAGCTCTTCGGGCCGCTGGGCCTGGTGGTTGTGCTCGGATCCGGCGAAGACACGCAGGCGCTTGGCCATCTTGGCGGCAAGACGGTTCTTGGGCAGCATACCCTTGACCGCCCAGTGCACGGCGCGCTCCGGGTACTTCTCCATCACCTCGTCGTAGGACTGTTCCTTGAGGCCGCCGGGATAACCCGAGTAGCTGTAGTGGACCTTCTGGGTCAGCTTGTTGCCGGTCAGCTTGACCGCGGCGGCGTTGACGACGATGACGAAGTCACCGTCGTCGAGGTGGGGCGACCAGGTCGGCTTGTGCTTGCCGGAAAGCACCTGGGCCACGCGGGTGGCCAGGCGGCCCAGGGGCACGTCGGCGGCGTCGACGACGAACCACTTGCGCTCGACCTCGGCTTGCTTCTGATGATAGGTGGCCATCGGTATCGAATCCTTCTCCTGGACGTTCTATCGCATCGGCGCGGAGGCGCCGTGGCTTGATTGTTGTAAAAAACCGTTCCGTAGAGCGGAAGGCGAGTATAGATAAGGGCGCCGCGCCTGTCAAGCATTACCAGTGCCGGGATTCAACCCCGGACTCGCTGTGATTCGGTGGGTTAACAAGTCGAAGGCGCCCGTGGGCCGCGGTCCCGTCAGGAGGCCCTACAGCAACACCGGTGAAGCTGTCGCGCCGTACCGTGAGGGGCTGTGGGGTTAGGACCGCCGACCGGTATCGGCGGTCGGGTTGAGATTTACCCACAAGCGTTGAGAGCCGTCCGTTGCTTTGGTAAACTTAGCCGAACGGTAGTCTCAACCGCTCCCAGCGCCCGAGGAGGCAGCCACGTCGAGGATTGCCAGTAAACTGCGCTTGCAGCTCAGCGGCCGTCAGGCGGAACTGCGCGGCCCCGGTGACGCCAACCTGCGCCTGTTGGAGAAACTGCTCGAGGTCCGGGTGGTCTTCCGCGGTGACCAGGTAAGCCTCGCCGGAGAGCCCGAGGCCGTCGAGCACGCCCGGGTCCTGCTGGAGGAGTTCGCCCGGGCAGCCGAGCGCGGCCACGTCGTCACCACCGCCGAGGTACGCGCCGCCGTCGCCAATCGCTGCGGCCCCAGCGGCGCCCAGCTCGGCTTTGACGAGGTCGTGGCCACCGATATCCCCGTGGGCTCGCGCCGGGTGGTCAAGCCGCGCACCGCCGGTCAGAAGAGGCTGATCCAGGCACTCTTCGAGTCCGACATCGTCCTGGCCGTCGGTCCGGCGGGAACGGGCAAGACCTTCCTCTCCGTGGCGGCCGGCCTCTCCTGCCTGCACCGGGGCACGGTCTCCCGCCTGATCCTGGCACGACCCGCCGTCGAGGCCGGTGAGAGCCTGGGTTACCTCCCCGGCGCTCCCGAGGAGAAGATCGCGCCCTACCTGCGGCCCCTCTACGACGCCCTCTACTCGATGCTCAAACGCGACCGGGTTCAGAACCTCATCGAGCACGGCGTGATCGAGATCGTCCCCCTGGCCTATATGCGCGGACGCACCCTAGACAACGCCTTCGTCATCCTCGACGAGGCCCAGAACACCACCCACCGCCAGTTGAAGATGTTTTTGACCCGCCTGGGCGAGGGCAGCCGGGCCGCCGTCGTCGGCGACATCACACAAATCGACCTGCCGCCCAAGCAGAAGAGCGGCCTGGTGGCCGCCCAGGCCTTTCTCGACCGTATCGAGGGCCTCAGCTTCGTCTACCTGACCAAGGCCGACATCGTCCGCCACGGCCTGGTGGCGCGTATAGTCGAGGCCTACGAGCGCTACGATCAGGAAGGGGAGGAGCTGCGCGAAAGCGCGATCATCCGGGACGAAACCGCCGAGATCGCAGAGGAAGCGCAAAACCAATAACACGCCCCCGCAGGCAACTGTTCGCTTGTCGCCCCGGAGAGCTTCACCCAGCCGACTTAGCGGCCGCGATTCTCACTCTCTTTTGAAACGAAGAGCACTTGTAACATCTTGAATGATAATCCATTATAGCTTAGGGATCACTTAGCTGTCACGGACCGGGGTGTTACTGAATATCGTTCAATTATCAGCAGTTAGCGGGCAATCAGGTTTACACATCGAGTTTTCTGTTTGTGGCAGGTTAAGCGGGGTTCCACATTTCTATTATGCACGGTCT
>WJMB01000390.1 GCA_014728185.1 Candidatus Coatesiibacteriota bacterium | reverse complement strand
TTCGGCGAGTCCCACAGCATCGGTGTCGGTTTCGCCATCCCGATCAACATGGCCGTGCGCATCGCCCGGGACCTGCGCGAGGAGGGATCGGTCACCCGGGGTTGGCTGGGCGTCTCGATCCAGGACGTCAGCGCCGAGATGGCCGAGGCCCTGGACCTCGGCGAGGTTCGCGGCGCCCTGGTCGCCGAGCTCTTCCCCGAATCGCCCGCCCTCAAGGCCGGCTTGATGATCGGCGATGTGATCCTGGCCCTCGATGGGGCTCCGATCCGCGACGCCAACGACCTCAAGAACCGGGTCGCCGTCCTCGAGGTCGGCGGGGAGGCCGAATTCCTGGTCAATCGCGAAGGCCGCGAGCTGACTATCGAAGTCGAGATCGGCCGCCGCCCCGAGGACCTGCAGACCTACTACGAGTCCCTCGAATCCGACGCCGTGGATAGTTTCCGGGTCGAGAACCTAGGGCTGACCGTCCAGGACCTCACCGAGGAGCTGGCCGAGGAGCTGGAGCTCTCCGACACCTCGGGCGCCCTGGTTACTCAGATTGACCGCGACGGCCCGGCCTACGTCGCCGGCATCCGGCGCAGCGACGTTGTCCTCCAGTACGATAGGATGGAGGTCGCCGACGCCGAGGACTTCCG
Organism: Candidatus Coatesiibacteriota bacterium; assembly: GCA_014728185.1. Lineage (GTDB taxonomy): Bacteria > RBG-13-66-14 > RBG-13-66-14 > RBG-13-66-14 > RBG-13-66-14 > WJMB01. The sequence goes on along the minus strand of WJMB01000390.1, from coordinate 3,753 downwards.
CGGCATGGCCCGGCGCACCGCCGAGGGCGAACCCGTGCTGGTGCTGATCTGGCGCGACGGCCGCACCGTCTTCCTGGCCGTGGAGCCTTAAAACACCTCGAACCATAGACTTGGCGGAGCCCTTGTAGCTCCGCCCTTGCATTACCGTTTTCTCTGCGCACCCTTCCACTACTCCGACCAGCAGGACGCTCCGACGAGATCTCGACGAAGAGCCCGCGGGCCGACGAAAGCCCTCCGGTGTCCGCGCGGAGGCGTTGACACGTTTCTTGCAGCAGGGCGGGGTCGCCCCTTGGACGATCCGCCGCGGCAACTCCGCAAGAAACGTGCCAACGCCGGGCCGGGCGTGGCGGCGTTCGTGGGAGGGCTTCGTCGAGGTCTCGTCGCCGCTCGGGCTCAGTCTTCGAGGGCGGCGCTGAACTTGTCCAACTGCTCCTGGAAGAAGGCGTTATCCGGGTCCAGCTCGAGGGCGCGACGCTCCCACTCGACGGCGGCGGCGGCGTCGCCGGAGACGAAGTGGACCTCGGCGACGGTGTCGATGATGTTGGCGTCCTCGGGGAGCAGCTCGTGGGCGGCTCGGGCCAGTTCGAAGGCGCGGTCGAGTTCGAGGCCCATCCCGGCCAGGGCCCAGGCGGCCTGGTTGTAGGCGTAGGCACGCTGCTGGTCTGACAGTTCGCTGTGTTCGAGACCGTCGACGATTACCAGGGCCTGTTCGAGCAGGGCCGGCTCGCCGGCCTCGAGGTAATGGGACAGGACGGTGCCGGGCTCCCAGATCGTGTAAAGCTCGGCCAGACGGGCCACCGGTTCGGGATCGTCGTCGACGCGCAGATCGACCAGGCGGTCGGTGACGCCCTGGTAGCCCCCGCGTTCACTGACGACCAGCAGGGCGGCGGACTGCTTGCCCCGGGAGTCGCCTCCGGCGGCGTCCCCGGCCTCCAGGGCTGCCAAGAGGCGCCGGGCCAGATTGCCCTCGGCGTCCTCGAAGGCGGCGGCCATGGCCTCGACGACCTCTTCGCCGACCAGCAGGTTGCCCTGGACGCAGTAGCCCTCGCCGACGAGGTGGCCCTTCCAGTCGTCGGCGTCGTCGCCGGTGTGGGCTCCCGCGCGGCCCCGGGTGTCGACGACGCCCAATTGGCGGTAGGAGCTCTCTTCATCGAGCTCGGTGAGGATCTCGACGACCTGCCCGGCGGTGAATCCGGCTCCGAGCAGGATCAACCCGTCACGGCCGTAGGCCGGGTTGGTGTGGGCCTGGGTGGCCAGGGCGCCGACCTCGGCCTCGGCCCAGGGGACGAAGGCCCCCACGGCGAGAACCTTGCTGGCCACGGCGACGCCCCACTCGCCGGTGGCGGGATCGTGGGCGACAATGGAGAAGGTCGCGCAGCGTAGATCGGTATCGGCGGGCGCGGCGGCGGCGGCCAGAACCAGTAGCGGAACAAACGCTAACGAGCGGCGCGGGGTGTTCATTTGTTACTCCTTAGGATAGACTGAATAGTTGATAATCCTGATGAGAGCGATGGGGAAAAGAATCGGCGCCGGTAGCAGCCATCCACTGGTCAGGCCGGGAGAGGGCGGGACTAGGAACCGAATCGGTTGAAGCGGGCGGTTGGGGCGGGGCTGTCATTGAGACTGCTGGAGGCCTGCTCCACCCTCGGGATATCGGCCGTCGCCGAGTGGGAAGCACAAAGTGAATCCGGCAGGGTGAGTATACAACAGCGACCCCGGCAAGGGCCAAGACTTGCCCGCCGGCCCGGCCTGGGGTAATATCGGGGTGTCGAAGCCTCGACCCTACCGAGAAATCAAGGGGGCGCCATGCGCTGCGAACGTACAACCCTCATCCTGCTCTGCCTGATCCTGACGATCCCGGCCGTCGCCGACGACGACTTGACCTTCGTCATCCTGGGCGACCGCACCGGAGGTCATCAGGAGGGCGTCTACGCCCGGGTGATCGAGAAATCCCTCATCGAGGGCGCCGAGCTCTACCTGACCGTGGGCGATCAGATCGAAGGTTACATCGAAGACACCGAGCGGGTGCGCCGTGAGTGGGCCGAGTACCAGGAATTGATCGAGGCCGTCGAGGCGGCCTTCTACATGGTTCCCGGCAACCACGACATCTGGGACGAGGCCAGCGAGGAAATCTGGGAGGAGGTCAGCGGCTTCGAGTCCAACTACGCCTTCGAGTTCGCCGGAGTGCACTTCGTCATCCTGGACACCAGCCGCCTCGACGATCCCGCCGAGATCGACCTGGAGACCCTGGTCTGGCTGGAGGATGAACTCGACGGCCACCGCGATCAGATTACCCTGGTCTTTTATCACAAGCCGCTGTGGTTCAACTTCGTCGCCCAGGGCCGCGAGGACCCCCTGCACGAGCTCCTCGTCGACTACGGCGTCGAGGCCGTCTTCTGCGGCCACTACCACACCTACGCCGCCGACGTGATCGACGGGGTCACCTACACCATGGTCGGCTCCTCGGGCGGCCATATGTGGGACGACATCCCCGAGCACGGCCACTTCTACCATTACCTCGTCGGCCGTATCGACGACGGCGGGCTGAGCCTGGAGATCGTGCCTCTCGAGCACGAGGGCCGCTGGGAGCACGGCTACCTCACCGCCGCCGAGCTCCACGGTTTCGATCGTTTCCACAATGTGTTCGACCTCGGGGGCGTCTTCGTCGGCGAGAACCCGGCCGGGGAGCGGGTCGACTTCGCGCTGACGCTGACCAATCCCCTCGGGGAGCCCCTCGGTACGTCACTGAGCTGGGAGAGTCGAGGCGACTGGAGCATCGCCCCCCGTGAGGTGCCCCTGCTGCTGGAGCCCGGCGAGAGCCTGAGGCTCGAGTTCATCGCCGAGCTGGCTGAAGACGGCACCTTCTACCCCCTGCCCTGGGCCGAGGTCCGGCTGCCCTACCGCGAGGACCGCTACTACCGCGCCGGGACCTGCCCGCGCATCCTGCGCAGCGAGGTGGCCCGGCCCCTGACCGAGCCGCTGATCGACGGCATCCTCGCCGAGACCGAGTGGGAGGGCGCCGGGGTGACCGACAGCTTCGCCGGTGACCAGGGCGGACCCAGCGACGCCGAGGCCACGCGCTTCTTCTGGGGCTACGGCCCAGAGCATCTCTACATCGCCGCCGAGTGCGTCCAGGAGGACCCGGCCTCGATCCGCGCCGAGACCACCGAGCGCGACGGCGCCGTCTACTACGACGACTGCGTCGGCTTCTTCTTCGCCCCCCGGGGTGCCGCCGGCGACGTCTACCAGCTCTACCTGAGCATCCGCGACGTGATCTTCGACCAGCGCATCTTCACCGGTGAAGAGGGCCTGGAGACCGACACCGGCTGGAACGCCGACATCCGCCACGCCGTGCGCTACGAGGGCGGGGTCTGGACAGCGGAGCTGGCCGTCCCCTATACCGAGCTGGGGATGGAGCCGCCCGCGCCCGGCGACACCTGGCGGGTCAACTTCCGCCGCAAGCAGGCCGCCGAAGGGTCCACCGCCGACTGGCAGCACCCCATCGACTACGACGCGGAAGGCTTCGGCCGGCTGATCTTCGTCGAGGGCTAGTGGCGAAGACTGGAACCTAGGTGTCAGCCTGGACTATGCGAGCTGAAGGTCCGACACGGTAAAAGGACGCCCCGCGGGGCGTCCTTTCTTCTTATCCGTATCGATTGGATGCGGCTAGTCGAGGTTCTTGATGCCGCCCCAACTGGTCTCCACGGTGTTCCAGTCGTCCTGGATGGTGAAGGACCAGGAATCGGTGCCGGA
>WJMB01000389.1 GCA_014728185.1 Candidatus Coatesiibacteriota bacterium | reverse complement strand
TTGAGCTCGCGGTAGGTTCCGGACCGCCAATCCCAACCCGAGCGCTCCTTGGGCAGGAAGTTGCAGCCGGCGATGCGCGGGTCCTCCACGGCCACGTAGTCGAAGTCGTTGGGGCTCTCCAGGGTCAGGACGACCTCGACGTAGTCGCCCACGGTGATGGTGTCGCCGATCTCCTCCAGCGGGGTGAGGGTCTCGCCGTCGTCGCCGACCAGGTACATCCGGCGCTCGACGCGCACGGTGTCCCAGTGGGCCGGGATGATCTCCTCTTTGGAGAAGTACTCCAGGCTGGCGGTGAAGTAGAGCCGGCCGGAGCCCTCTTTGGAGACCACCATCGGCAGGGCCCCGGTGGGGACCTCTTCGCCGCGGCGTTCCCAGCTCTCACCGTCGCCCCAGACGTCGTCGCGGGTGAAGCTGGTCGAGGCCAGAACCTCGTCGCCCAGCTCGACGACGGCGTCGTAGTCGGCGTCCAGCTCGCCGGTTTCCTCCAGGTAGTCCATCAGCGCCCAGACGCACAGCGAGGTGTCGATGGTCGACTTCCAGCGGTTGGCCCGCCGATTGACCAGCAGCCAGTGGGCCGCCTTCTCCATCAGCTCATGCTCGGGCTCGACGGTCAGGATGGCCTTCAGCGACAGCGCCGTGGTCTCGACACGGTCCTGCCACCAGTACCAGCCCCATTCCCAGTCGCCCCAGTAGGCGTCCTCGTCGGTGATCTCGGCGTAGCCCTCCATGTTCTCGATGACCTGGCGGGCCTCGCGGCCGTTGCCGTCCTCGTGGAGGAACAACGCCAGCAGCGCCCGGGAGTAGCTGCCCAGGGTCTCGCGGCGGTCATAGGTCAGCCGCCAGACATCGGTGGGCACGTCGCGGTCCCAGAGCGCCAGGGCGTACATGGTGTAGAGGGCCAGGGTCTCGTCGGGCTCCAGACCCTCCAGACGGCGTTCCAGGTAGTCCAGGCCGTCGTCGGCCATCGCCCGGCGCTTGTTTTCCAGCTCGTCGTCGATCCAGTCCAGCTCGCCCACCTCGTGCAGGGCCACCAGCACGTAGCTGGTGATGTGCTCCGAGGAATAGCCACCGGCCCACCAGGGCCAGCCGCCGTCGGCGTTCTGGGTGCCGTAGAGTCGGGTGACGCCCTCGGTGATCGAGGTCTCCGGGTCGCCCACGGCCAGGTGCTCGGGTACCTCGAGGTCCTGCATGGCCCGGGCGAAGACCGCCGCCGGCCAGAAGCGCGAGGCCGTCTGCTCGACGCAGTTGTAGGGATACTCCTGAAGGAACCAGAGCGATTCCTTGAGCCCGGCGGCGAGGCTGGGGTGCAACCAGACGCGCAGGCGGGAGCGCTCGGGGTCGATCTCCTCGGGCACCCGGAAGGTGAAGCGGTAGGGGTCGTCCTCGGCGCGGCCGGACTCGAAGAGATAGATCGGCGCGCCGTGCTCGATAACCTCCAGGCGGCGCACCAGGGCGTCGGAGCCGCGGTCGGTCTTGGCCAGGCCGGTCAGGCTGACCAGGCCGGCCCGCTCCACGGCCAGTTCGAAGTCCAGCACCGCGGCGTTGCCCGCGGCGGCCTCGATGCCGCGCAGCTCGTCGAGCAGGATCTCGTCCTCGCCCAGCTTGGCCACCAGACCGGCCTCGCCGGAAGCGTCACGGGCGGTGTTGTTGCGGACGGTCAGCGTCAGGGTGCTGACGTCGCCCTCGGTGAGATAGCGCGGATAGCCCAGCCGGGTTATCACCGGCAGGGTGGTGCGGAAGTCGGTCTCGGCCTGGCCGACGCGGTCGTCCTCGTAGGCCCAGGCCACCACCCGCCAACCGGTCAGGTCGTCGGGCAACTGGAAGGAGACGCTGGCTCGCCCCTGGGAATCGGTGCGAATCTGGGTCTGCCAGTAGGCGGTGTCCTTGAAGTCCTCGCGGACGAGTTCGCCCATCTGCTCGAGGAGCTCGGCGGCGCCGGGGGCGGCTTCCTTGTCCTCGGCCCTATAGCGGGACTCGGACTCATCCACGGACATCTCGCCGCCACCCATGCCGCCGCCGTCCATCATCATGTCGACGGCGCCGCTCATCGCCGCGGTCTCGGTGGTAATCTCGGCTTGGGCCATCGCCGGTTGCTCGGCGGGCGCGTCGTCGCTGGTTATCCCCAGCTCGCTGATCAGCCAGCCATGGGGCAGCACGCCGGCCGGGTTGTCCCAGTAGTCGGTGAAGCTGCCCAGGGTGTAGTAGTAGGAAGAGTCGTAGATGGAGACGCCGCCGTAGTTGAAGTCGCGGAAGAAGCGGCTGCGGATGTCGGCGTGCTCCTCGGCGCCGAGTACGAACAGCGCGGTGTCGAAGGCGGTCAGGGTCAGCCGGGCCTGGACGGGATCGCCCGCGGAATCGGTGACCCGGACGGTGAGTTCGGCCTCGTCGCCGGGACCGTAACTATCTTGGACAGCCTCGACGACGACGTCGAGGATCTTCTCTTCGGGCACCACCCGGGCGTAGGCCACACTGTTGTAGGACTGGCGCTCGTAGTAGGTCAGCAGGCGCACGGTGGTGTCCGGGGCGTGGTGACCGGTGAACTCGATGGGCTGGGTGATCTCGCCCTCGCGGATGTCGACGGGGTAGTGCTCGCGCACCTGGCCGCCGGATTCGACCAGCAGGATGCCCTCGATGGGCTCCTTGTTCCAGCCGATGGTTACCACGGCCGTATCGCCCACGGCGTAGAAGGGCTCGTCCAGGCTGACGGTCAGGCTGGGGGGGATCTCCTCGGGCTCGACGGGCTCCGGTGAGAGGTAGAGGTAGTGGTAGTATTGGCGGTCGCCGCTCCAGGGGTCGGTGAAGTCCAGGGCCAGGATGTAGCTGCCCGGATCGAGGATGTCGGTGGACAGCTCGAGCTCGAGCACGCCCTCCTCGTCGGTAACACCGTCGTAGGTCAGCCAGGGCTCGTCTTCGAGACCCTCGTAGTACCAGCCGTAGCCGCTGGGTACCTCGTAGAGTGCCACGTGGACCTGCTCATCGGCGCCGGGTTCGTCGAAGAGGTCGATCAGCTCGAACTCGCCGAGCCAGTCCTCGCCGACGGCCACGGTCTGGGCCTCGAAGCTGATCTTGGGCAGGTAGAGGTGCCGGGCGGCGTTGGTCGAAGCGTAGCCGTCCACGGCGCGGCCGGAGTCGTCGGCCACGGTGAGGTCGAGGTCGAAGTCGTAGTAATAGGTGTACCAGCCCGACTCCAGATAGCCCACATCGGGGTCCTCCTCGGGCGGCATCAGCATCACCGGGAACTCGGCCCGGCCCTCGTCGTCGAGGACCGTCGAGCCGGTGTAGACAACCTCGGGCTCGGTGTACCACCACCAGTAGTAGTAATCATCGTACTGCTCGGCGGCGAACCAGGGCGGCTCGGTCTTGTCCTCCTCGGTGGCCATTTCGGGCATCCAGTAACGCGGCGTGCGCTTGACCGTATAGCGCACCTCGCCGCCGGTCAGCGGCTCGCCGGAGAGGTAGGACGCCGAGACGTTGGCCTGGGCCTCGCCGCCCAGACGCAGCGGTCCGGCCTCCAGGCCGACGGCGATGTTGAACTCCGGCTTCTCGTACTCCTCCAGGCGCAGGTACTGGTTGACGATGTTGTAGGTGTAGCCGTCGGCGTCCTCCCAGTAGGCGTAGAGCTGGAGGCTGCCCAGTTGGACATCCTCGGGCAGGTCGAAGGAGGCGCCGCAGCGTCCCCGGCTGTCGGTGACCAGCTCGGCCTCGTAGACCAGGTCACCGGCGTAGGCCTCGACCAGCAGCTCCAGATTGGGCACGGGATCGTAGCCGTAGATACGCCCCGAGGGGCTGATCTCCCGCCGGACGTGGATCTCGTAGAAGACCGTGTCGCCGGGTTTGTAGAGGGTGCGGTCGGTCAGGCAGTGACCCTCGGGGTCGAACTCGGGCAGCTCGTTGAAGCTGTAGGAGTCGACCAGGGCGTAGTGGCCCTGGTGCTCGACCACGGCCGCCGGGTACTCGACGTAGGTTTCCGGCGTGGGGAACTCGATCCAGCCGTCGCGGTCGGTCTCGCCGGACTGCCAGGGCTCGTGGTAGTAGTGACCATCGTAGAGCTGCTCCCAAACATCTACATTGGCGCCGGCGGCGGGCTCGCCGTCCTCCAGCCAGGCGCTCCACAGGCAGCCCTCACCGGAGCCGGAAAGCAGCACCGCGCCCAGATCGCTGACCGAGAAGGTCACCGCGCTGGAGACCTCTCCTTCGACCATCGAGGCCAGCAGGTAGAGACCGGGCCCCGGGTTGTCGGTGTTGTAGACGTCGTAGTGGGGGTGATGGTCGTTCTCGCCGGGCAACTCGATGGTTTCGGAGAAGACCAGCTCCAGGTCGTCCAGTTCGGGAATCCAGCGGCCGAATTCGTCTTCGAGCTCGCGCTCCGGGTAATCGTCGTCGTATATGTCGATGACCTGTTCCTGGGTCAGCCGGTAGAGGCGCAACTCGGCTTCCTCGGCCAGACGGCTGTTGTACGAGAAGCTGAGCACCTCGGCGGTGGGCAACTGCTCGTTGACGTCGGGCAGGGTCAGGTGGGGCGTCGAGAGCCGCTTGGCGTTGTCCCGGGCCTCGCCGGACTTGTCCCAGTTGTCGGCGTATTTGGCGGCGGCCTCGCGGTAGAGCTCCAGGGCGCCGCCGGGGTTATCGAGGAAGACCTCCGTATAGTAGGCCCGGGCCAGGTAGACCTCGTGGGCGTAGCTGGATTCGGGCCAGCGTTCCAGGATGACGTTCCAGTATTCCAGAGCGTCGTCCAGGTACTCCTGATGCTCCTCGATACGCTCCTGCATCAACGAGCGCCACTCGAGCAAGGTGGGGGACTCGGGGTAGGTGTTGTAATACACCTCTCCTAGAAGGCGCTGGCCCATGGCGAAGTAGGCGCTCTGGGCGATCTGCGGCGAGGGGTCCAGCTCGACAGCCCGCTCGTAGTTCTCCCACCACCAGTCGTCGGAGTCGAAGTCCTCGAGCACCTGGCCGTCCTCGTCGTAGAGGACCATCGAGGCCAGGCGGATGTAAAGGTTGGCCAGTTGGTCGACGCACTCCACGTCGTAGGGCTCGTCGAGGTCGTCCTTGACATCCTCCAGGGTCTCGGCGGCCTCCAGCAGCAGCTTCTGCTGCATGTCGGCGGTCTGCGGATAGGAGAGTTCGGGGTGGTACCACCAGTAGAGGTTGTCGGAGACCTTGATCTTGGCCAGAGCGCCCCAGTAGGTGTCGCCGTAGTTCTTGGCCAGGCGCAGGAAGTGCTCGGATACCCGCTCGTAATCGTAAAGGTACTCCGCGCACTGCGCCGCTTTGTACATCGCCTGGGGAACGTGGCGGCTGCCCTGATGTTCGGTGATCAGCTCCTCGTAGTTCTCCAGGGCCAGGTGGTAGCTCTTGTTCGCGAAGTGCTCCTCGGCGTCCTCGAACAGATCGTCGGCCGCGGCCCAGACTGAGCCCGCCGCCAGCAAAATCCAAAGCGCCGCCAGGTAACGTTTAGGCATCGACAACCTCCCGGTCTCAGGGTTGGATTGGACAAGGCTTTGATAAAGTATAGCACGCCGCAAGGGTGTGGGGCTACGTCAAGGCGACAAGGCCGCCGTTTTCGCGTTACAATGGACGTGAGGAGGGGGCTCGTCGATATTTCCGACGGCGGCAAAACCCGGACTCGGGCCGGCCGAACCCCCTCGACCACCCGGCACGGAGGCTTTGGCACGTTTTTTGCGCCCTCGCGGCGGCCCGGCGCCGAATGAGCGCGGGACTCCGCAAAAAACGTGCCAAAGCCGGGCGGGCCGGCGGGTTTTTCGTGGAAAGGGGTTTTGCCGCCTCGCGGGATTGGAGCGAAAGATGCGCAGGAAGACCGACGGTGAAAGCGGGGTGGTGGCTGGCCTCTCCGGCGGTGTGGACTCGGCGGTGGCGGCGCTGCGCCTGGTGGAGGCCGGGCGCCGGGTGGTCGGCGTGACGCTGCGCACCTGTCGGGAGAGTGAGGCGGAGGAAGCGGCGGTGGCGGCGGCGCGATCCACGGCCGATAAGCTGGGAATCGAGCACCGGGTGATCGAGGGGTCGGGTTTGTTCGCCCGGACGGTGCTGGCCGAGGCGCTACGGGTGGCGGGGCACGGCGGCACGCCCAGCGTCTGTCCGGTTTGCAACGCCCGGGTCAAGCTGGCGCTGCTGGCCGAGGTCGCCGACGAGCTGGGCGGTTGGGCGCTGGCCACGGGGCACTACGCGAGGGTCGAGTTTGTGGAGAGGGAGGCGCGCCTGCTGCGGGGGCGGGTACGGGAGCGCGACCAGAGCTACTTCCTGGCGGCGTTGCCCGGGAGGTTGCTGGAGCGTTTGGTGACGCCCCTGGGTGAGGAGGACAAGGCGGCGGTGCGGGCGGCGGCGGTGCGGGGCGGGCTGGAGGTCGCCCGACGGCCGGCGAGTATGGACCTTTGCCCGGCGCTGGCCGGACCGCTGGTCGAGGCGCTGCGCCGGGAGGCTCCCCGCCTGCTGCAGGCGGGGCCGATCCGGGATCGGCGCGGCCGCGAGCTGGGAACCCACCGGGGTTTGTTCCACTACACGCTGGGGCAGCGCCGGGGGCTGGGTCTGGGCGGTGGCAGCGGCGAACCGCTCTATGTGACGGGCAAGCTTCTCGCGGAGAACGTTCTCGTCGTCGGACCCGAGGAGAGTCTCTGGAGCCGGGGGCTCGTGGTGGAGCCCGTCGAGGCCGGGCCGCCGCCGGGCGGTCGGCTGTGGTGTCAGCCGCGGCGCAACCACCCCGGCGCCCCGATAGAACTCCTCTGTGAGAGCGAGGGGTTGTGGCGGACACGCTTCCTGGCTCCCCAACGGGCCTTGACGCCGGGCCAGTTCGCGGTTTTCTACCGTCGAGGCGCGGCGGGCGACGAGGTGGTCGGGGCGGGAACGATCCACGCTGTCGATGCTGGGTTGGATTGAAGGAGGCCAGGCGAAGGCGGCGGTCGTCGCCTCTATCAATGGGTTACAAAACTAAAGCAGAACGGCCTTCTCGCCGGTCTGCTCTTCGATGATCTCGGCCAGAGCCTCGATGAGCTCGAGCAACTCGGGAATCTCCCGGGCGTCGCCGTTCCACAGCTCCAGTTCCTCCCGGGAGTCCTCGTTGATGACGGTGAAGCTCAGCCGGACCTCGTCGGGTATGCCGGGGCGCTCCGGGGGGTTGATACCGCCCGGAGCGGCGGCCTGGATCAGCTCCCAGAGCTCGGCGTAGCGCTCGGGGGTCAGGCTCAGATCGAGCCAGGCTGTCGCCTCATCGCTCCGGTTGTGGGTCAGCTCGATGCCTCCGTCGGCGTGCAACACGAAGTGCCAGGCCCCGTAGCCGTCGGGATGGTGGGCGCCGCCCGAGGAGAAGATGAAGCTCGGGGCGGGTTCGGACTCTGCCGAGGCGCTTAATGAAAGCAGACAGACCGCGGCGATGATGAGGTTAGAGAGGCGAAGCATGGGCGGTTCCTTCCGGGAAGCGGGTTGCTCGTCGGGGCAACCGGGGATCGGATCGCGGCGGTGTCAGTGAAGGACGGCGCGGCGGCCGGTCAGCTCTTCGATCAGCTCCTCGAGTTCGTCGAGGAGCTCGCGGAAATCCGCTTCGGCGTCGAAGCCGCCGCTCCAGCCGGCCAGTTCCCAACCAACGGGACTGTTTTCCAGGGAGCATTGTAGGTAGACCTCGCCGGGGTTGGCGCCGCGCTCGATGAGGTCGACCCCGGTGCTATCGACGGCGAAGATCAGTTCCCAGAGACGGTCCAGGGTGTCCCGTTCCGGATAGAAGGTCTCCCAGACCGTGCCTTCGACATTCTGGATGTGGGAGACGGTCAGGGTGCCGAACTCGGTCAGGCTGAGGTGCCAGGAACCCGCCGGGGCGGGCTTGTCGCCTTGTCCGCTGTGCAGCTCGAAGACCGCCGGTTCGACGGCGATGTTGGCGTAGAGCGGCGGAAGCGCAATGGTGAGCGAACCGACGACGCCGAGGATGAGTAGGTTGGGACGTCTGGTCGTGTCTCGCATCGCGGCCTCCCGGTTTTTGCTCCATGGGGTCGGTTCCATGAAAGGTGGAAAGAAAAGGATTATGTCAGTATAGCCTTCCCGGCCCCCGCTTTACCAACTTTGTGGGCTCTGAAAGCCAGCGACCCGTCCGAGGGCGGGTCGCTAGCCATTGGGGTACCTCTTCCGGCTGACTCAATCGTAGAGGCCCTTGACCTCGCCCCAACTCGCCGGATCAAGGCGCTGAGGCGAAGCGTCCCAGTAGCAGCGCAGGCAGGCGTCGGCGTTGAGGTACTTGTACTGCTGGGTGTCGGTGAAGTAATAGGTGTGGGCGTTGCCGCCGTTGTCGTCACGCATCAGGGCGTCGAGCAGGGGCGGTAAGTCGGTGTAGGTCCAGATCAGCCAGAAGCGGTCGGTGCCCAGGACCAGGTCATCGATGTCGATCCATTCGTAGTAGCCGGGGTTGCTGACCGGCAGGAAGTAGCTCCCCAGCAGTGTTCCGGGCGAGGTTGCGTCGTCCTGGTAGACGTTGATGTAGCCGCCCTGATAAATGGAATCGGGCCAGTTGGGATAGACCACGGCGCCCAGGCGGGTGATGACGCCGCTGTCGTCGCCGCCGGTCTTGAACTCGTCAAACAGAACGCCCCAGGTGTAGCTGTAGCCCAGGTTCTCCTCGGGCGCGCCGTCGTCCCAGAAGAGCATTGTTTCTGCTGCGACGGGCCGGAGCAGCCAGGCGGCCAACAGGGTGATGAGGGCTAGTTTCTTCATGGTCATACTTCCTTTGCGGTTAGCCGACGGTTTCGGTAACCGCGGCATACGATGGTGTTGGGACAGGGTGCTCAGTTGGCCACCTCCTTCCTGGATGGGCGATTGGCTATCTGAAGGCGGTACGGATTGGTGTATTGGGTGTTAATCTTGAGTGTCGGGCTTGCTTGTCAATAAGGAAAGCATAATTTTGGACTACTTCCTTCACTGAATAGAGTAGCACCGTAAAAACAAGCCGTCAAGTTACAGAGGTGGCGGTAAGTAGGGTTTCTGTTGGGGATTTTGTCGATACACTCAGGGGAACTCCGTATTTGTTAATGGCATCATGTAACCTGATCGGACCAAATCAAGCTGATTGGGAGTGGCTTGCCGGGCCGCAATTCTCTATTCGGATTTGTTTCGCTTTTGTTCAAACCTTTTTTGCATTCCCTTATTACCTGATATTATGACATTTAGGGGTCAGAGGCGATCTGCTGTCCGAGCATATGCAAGTGCGCTGATATCTGGGTTTGCCAAGGAAGACATTCTTCTTAATTGCAATTGGCACCACACACGATCCCGGACCAGCCAGCTTAAACTCGAAACACCGATCCACCTCGAAAAAAGCTGCTGATACGAGGCTTTGCCGAATGATGCTTGGCCTGCCAGCTCAACCCCACGGCGCCTGCTAGTTATATATGCATGATAATAGCACGCTTAGCATCGGTGAGTCGTAATCGAAGCCCATTGCGCCAGGCAATCGATAATGGAGCTGCATGACGTCTCTACGGGCATCCTGGGAATGTGAAAACCCACGTACCTGCCACAAGCGG
>WJMB01000388.1 GCA_014728185.1 Candidatus Coatesiibacteriota bacterium | reverse complement strand
TCGTAGTCGATACGGTAGAGGCGCTGGGCGAAACCGAAGTGGATGAAGGCCATCGCCGCATAGCTGGTCAGGGTGGCCACGGAGGCGCCCATCATCCCCCAGCGGGGGATCAACAGCAGATTGAGGATGATGTTGAGCGCGGCGCCGATCATCGCCGAGTAGGCCTGGTACTTGGTCTTGCCGACCACGGAGGTGCCCACGGTGAAGACCAGGTAGATGCCGTAGAAGACGTGGGAAAGCGAGAGGATGAAGACGGCGCGCCAGGCCTCGTAGAAGGGCCAGGTGGCCATCAGCTTGAGGATGTCCGGGGCCATCACCCCGACGGCCAGGGCGGCGCCGGCGGCGATCAGCGTGTAGAGGGTCAGCACCGAGCGGTAGACCTGCTTGGCCTCGGGCTTGTGGTAGACCGAGAACATCAGCGGGCCCCAGGCGATGATGAAGGGCGAGACCAGGCCCATTTTGACGATCAGCGAGAACTTGTTGGCCAGGTCGTAGATGCCGACCTCATGGAGGGTCGCCAGGGCTCCGGCCAGCACCACTCCGCTCTTGGCCGACAGCTCGCCCACGCCGTACTGAACGGTCTCGACGATGCGGTTGATCGGGGCGGCGATGCGCAGGATGAAGCGATCGGCCAGGGAAAGGATCCAACTGGCCAGCCCCTCGGGGATCAGCGGCAGGCCGAAGCCCATCACCTGTTTGAGCTGGCTCCAACTGAATCGGGGGCGCATATTGCGGAAATAGATGAACAGCATCACCGGGGTCATCACCACGCCGCCCCAGAAGCGGGCCTTGATGATCCCCAGCGCTCCCTCTTCCATGCCCACCACGAAGAGGATGTTGAAGGCCATGAACAGCACGAAGTAGCCCAGGTTGACGATGGTGAAGGGGATCGGTTTCTCCTGGGCCCGCAGGATCGCCCGGGGCACCGTGCGGATCATGATCAGCGCCTGGCCCGCCGTGGCGAACTGGAAGAAGACCAGGTAGTCCCGACTGCCGAAGAAGAGCTCGGAGAGCGGCCCGGAGAGTGGGTAGATCACGGCGAAGAGGCCGACCGAGGAGAGGAACTGGAAGAGGAAGGCCGTGTTGACCAGTGAGCTGCGACGATCCTCGTCGGGCTCGTTGAAATAGACCCGGAACATCGCCGAATCCACGCCCAGGCGCAGCACGATCTCGAGGATGGTGAAATAGATCATCACCAGCGCCACGATACCGAAGTCGCTGGGCGAGAGGTAGCGGGTGTAGACGGGGATCAGCAGGAAGCCGACGGCCTTGGCCGCCACCTGACCGATCCCGTAAAGCACTGTATGCTTGAAGGTCTTTTTCAGATGCTGGAGCACAGCCTCTCCGAGCGGATGGTCGCGGTGGGATCGTCTAACCGCCTGGACCGTCTTGGGTTCGTAACCCGTTGGTTATTCGCGGGTGGGTCCAGAAGGGCTGTAGCAAAACCAATCCGATGGCTACTCAACTCAAAAGCGCATCAAAAACAGGCAAAAGGGTATGTAAGCTTAAATCGGGATCAAAGCGCGACGTACGCCTACAGCGAATAAAGGCTCGGTGAACCCCACTTCAACCGCAGTTTTGGTTCCAAACACGTTCCATGATGCCTTCAGCAATTGCCAACTGCCGAGATAGTCGATTATCCACAGAGCGCACCCCTAGCCGCAACTTTTCGAATGCTCGTAAATGACAGGTACCTCTGATACCACACGTCAACTATCAGCAGATTTGAATCACAGCCCGGTCCGAACAGGGTACACCATCCCCTAAAAACAGACTGTCGTTTGGGTTAGCCCTCGTACCAACCAGGGGTTTGATCGCGTCGACGCCCCCGGCAAGCAACAATCAGGAACAGGCCCCGTTGGCAACTCTCGACGGTTGCGGACGCCGGTCAGGTTTCCGGCTCGCAGTGACCGGCGGTTATGGGTGGATACCGCTTCCGCTTGGGATATCGGACTTCCCGTCTGGGAAGAAAGGCGCCGCCGCGCAAAGGTAACACCCGACGCAGCGGAAACGCTCTCCGGCACAGTTCAGTGAATGCCTGTCGACTGCTTCGAGGGTCACGGCCAGCGTAATGTCCGCTAAGATTAGCATAAAACAGCCCTGTTTGAAGCCGCCGCGTAGCCCCGGGCGGTTATGGTACAATCATCCCGTTTAACTGCCAGAAGACACGCCCACGCGATTCAGGAGCGTTTACGATGGATTACGAACTGACCCTGGAACAGCGCGAGATGCGCGACTTGGCGCGCCGTATCGCCGAGGAGAAGATCAAGCCCGTCGCCGCAGAGTACGACGAGCGCCAGGAGTTCCCCTGGCCCATCGTCAAGACCCTGGCCCAGACCGACATGTTCCGCACCTTCATCCCGGCCGAGTACGACGGTCTCGGCGGCGGCATCTTCGATCTGGCCATCGTGACCGAGGAGCTCAGCCGTGGCTGCGGCGGCATCGCCCTGGCCCTGGCCGGCACCGCCCTGGGAGCTTATCCGATCATCCTCTTCGGCACCAAACAGCAGAAGAAGAAGTACCTGCCCCAGGTGGCCTCCGGCGAGAAGCTCTGCGGCTTCGCCCTCACCGAACCCGAGGCCGGCTCCGACGCCGGCGGCCAGCGGACCACCGCCAAAAAGGTCGACGGCGGCTACATCCTCAACGGCACCAAGCAGTGGAT
>WJMB01000387.1 GCA_014728185.1 Candidatus Coatesiibacteriota bacterium | reverse complement strand
GACTGCAACTATTGTTTAATAAAGCAAGGGATTATCACACGTGCCTGAACAGATATGTATCGCTAATAGCATGTTATTATGTATCTTATAGCTTCGCGAGCTGCCACAGTCAGTGCGTTGCCTGGTGGCATTAAAGATGCTCTCTAAGCGGACGCTTCCAGAATATCGCTCTGCTTTGGGAGGTCGCGACTCCTGATTTGCATCCCGGGCATCCCAGGTAATATGTGCATAAACGCTTTGTAAATTGCGACTTTAGCAGATATCAAAACGTTTGCATATCGAGCTGGAGCCATTCGTGAGGTGATTGTCGGCACTTCAGTTCTAAATGCCGCTCTATTGCGTTTTCGACGTAGGTTCAGTTTCAGGTGATAATCCCCACAGCTAATAGTTTCTTTGTAATGATTATGGTTCATATCGCTGTCTATGCTCTTAGGTTGATTTATAGTCCGGCATCTTCTCCCGCTCGATTCGGATGCTGAGAGTCTGAAAACCACGGCACCCGATCGGCATCCCGGACCCCCAGGGAGACCTGGGAGCGAACTGCACACAAATGCGGACTTTGGCGGTTCCGGAAAGCATTTTTACGTGACAAGCCCCTTTTGAGCCGGTCCCTTTCAAGACCGGTCCCCGAGTCATCAATACTGATTCAGTTCTAGTGATGCGCCCTTGCAAAAACCGCCGCCCGAGGGGGCGGCGGCTGGTTGGTCGAGTGCGTTGGGGATCGTTCCGTCGCTGGGACGGATTAATCCCTAGTAGCGGTCCCGGCCTCCGGTGCGAGGCTTACGCTCGCGGGCCTCGTCGACATGGATGTTGCGGCCGTCGAGCATGGAGCCGTCGAGCTCCTGCTTGGCGCGTTCGGCATCCTGCTCGTCTTCGAAGGTGACGAAGCCGAAGCCGCGGGAACGACCTGTGTCGCGGTCGGTGATGACCTTGGCCTCTGCGATTTCACCGTAGGAAGCGAAGGCGGTGCGCAAGGTCTCATCGGTGGTGTCCCAACTTAAACTGCCTACGAACAACTTCTTGGACATCGTACGCTCTCTTTCCTGGGGCGCCGGGGCGCCGATCTTTCACTGGGCCTTCGATCCTGATGGCTGCCCGGGCATGGCGCCCGAAAAAACCTGGCTCGTCGACCCCGCCATAGTAGTGCGACCCGATTGGGCCTCGACAAGCATCCTAGCACCGTCGGGACGTTCATTGCAAGGAAAAAGTCTGATTATCTCACCTGGGTAGTCACCGATGACGCATCTTCGGGGTCGGAGGAGAGCACATACCTTGATCTAAGAACAAGCTGAAGGGCCGGTTGGCGGTGACCGGTCGCAGTTCAAGCGCGGGTTTACAGAGGCGGCGATCCGCCCGTGGGTCCGGGCGTGACCGCCGCTTGTGTAAGTCTGGAGCCGGTGGGCGGATTCGAACCGCCGACTTGCTCATTACGAGTGAGCTACTCTGCCAACTGAGTTACACCGGCCCGGCGGCGGATAATATAGCACCCGGGCCGGGGAAGGGTCAAGCTCCACCGCGGGGGACGGCCCGGCCTGTCTTGTCCGTCCAGCGGGACTCGGCTATACTCCTTCCGATCGCAGACGCTTTGCCCAGCCGTCATTGAGACAAAGCATAACGCCGCCGGCCTGTTGTTTGCAGATCGAGGACATCAACCTGAAAGCGGCCGATGGTCTCATTCACTCACCAGCCAGTTGATTTGACCTGAAAGCCGCGCCTTAGCCCACTCGACCACTTGCGGCCGGTCATGAGCCAGGCAACCAATATCAGACAACCAAGGGCTCTGCGTCGTCCCGATAAAGACGCCGCTTGAAAACGTTGACGTTCCCGGTGAGGCAATTCTCCCGGGCCTTATCCCGGAGCGGCACCCCGGGGTGCCGCTGTCGGTTTGTTTCGTCGTGGTGGTCTTAACACAAACGGAGGTTGTCGATGAACCATCGCCCCGCCCTGATTCTGATTCCCCTCACCCTCGCGGTATCCGCCGTCGATGCCGCCGAACCCCTGGATGACTTCGCCGAGCTGCGCGAAGTCCTCTTCACCGGCGGTGAGGTTCGTGTGGTCGCCGATTACGCGGCCTGCGAGATGCTCCTCGACGGCGAGCCCGTCGGCCCGGGTCCCGAGGCTGTGGGCGGCCTGACCATCGAGGCCTTCGAGTACTTCGCCCCCGGCGTGGTCGGTAACGAGCTCGGTTACCTGAGCTTCAGTCACAGCCAGCTTATCGCCCATCGCGACTACGTGCTCAATTACGTACGTTTCCGCGTCTACGAGGACGGCGCCGTCGAGGTCACCGCCCGCTACCTGGACCCGCAAAACCACGAGGTGCTGATGGACGAAGGCTTCACCGCGCGTCTGGGTGAAGCCGTCGTCTTCTACCATGATGACTGAACGGATCAGCGCCGGGGCGCTCCCAGATAGTCGGCGCCGAGCAGGTAGCGCTTGATCTTCTTCGTCGAAGTCTTGGGGAATTCCTCCTCGCGGACGACGAAGTCCTTGATGCGCTTGAAGCTCGCCAGCTCGTCGTTGGTGCGCATCACCTCGCGGCGCAGAGTCTCGCGGATCTTGTTCTCGTTGAGTTCGTAGCCCTTCTCGCGGGCGGCCAGGTCGAAGTGCTCGTAGTCGGGCACGATGACCGCGATGACGTCCTCGCGGTTGGAGCCCTCCACTCGGCGGCCCATCACCACGCACTCGGCGACGAAGGGGCTGCGGCTGAGTTGTTCCTCGATCTGCTCGGGATAGACGTTCTTTCCGGCGGCGGTGACGATGACGTTCTTGCTGCGTCCGGCGATGCGCGGGTGGCCGTCGGCGCCGATCCAGCCGATGTCCCCGGTGCGGAACCAGCGGCCGCGCTCGGACTCCGGCGTCTCCTCCACGCCGGGCCCGGCGGCGTAGAGTCTCCTGTCTTCCAGCTCGCCATCCCCGGGTATGGGGGCGTCGATAAAGACCGCCTCGTCGGCCCGCGGGTTGTCCAGGTAGCCGGGCATCACCTGGGGGCCGCGGTAGCAGAGCTCGCCGTGGCCGTGCTCGTCGGGATCGCGGACCAGCACCTCGGTGCCCCAGAGGCACGGCCCGATGGTCTCGGGTACGGCGCTTTCGAAATCGGGGTGGTTGCCGTTGGTTACCGGGCTGGTCTCGGTGAGGCCGTAACCCTGGACCAGCAGCAGCCCCAGGTTCTCGAAGCCCCGGGCGACGTTGGGGTCCAGGGCGGCGGCGCCGGAGAACATCAAGCGCAGTCTGGCCAGGCCGGCCTTGTCGCGCAGGCCGCGGAAGATGCCCTTGCCCCAGCGTCCCTTGAGTATCGCCCGACCGAGCTTGACCAGACCCAGGCTGGCGCGGAAGGCCGCCCGCTTGAACGCCGGCTGCTTTTTGATAGCCCCGTGGATGCCCGCCAGCAGCTTCTCGAACAACAGCGGCACCCCGAGCATGATCGTACCCTCGCCCTCGCGGATGGCCCGGATGATGTCCCGGCTCTTCAAGCTGGGGGCGTAGATGATTCGCGCCCCGGAGTAGAGCGGCATCAGCAGCCCGCAGGTGCACTCGAAGGTGTGGAACAGGGGCAGCACGCTGACGAAG
>WJMB01000386.1 GCA_014728185.1 Candidatus Coatesiibacteriota bacterium | reverse complement strand
CGGCTTTGGCACGTTTCTTGCAGCGGGGCGGGGTACGCATTCGGTCGAACCACCACGCGATTCCGCAAGAAACGTGCCAAAGCCGCCGCGCCGAAGTCGGTCGGTGGCGCGGGGCGGCGGTGTGTTTTCGCGAAGGTCGCGCGGCGGCCGGGTGCGCTCCGACTCCCGTCCATCTTACCAGCCGTCGCGGCGCCGGGCAACGTCGACGAATCAGGGGGGATGCATCGAGGCGCTCTTGGAGGTATAATAATGCTTTGTCCTTATTAGCCGGTTTATCATCCTGTCTTCACCGTCCACGGACGGCCAAGCGACGAGGGGGCGGCCGATGGCCCGGGAGTCCGCAACCGACGAAGCCACCAGCAAAACCGAGATCAACCAGGTCGACGTTCGTAACAAACGCGAGCTGCGCGAGTTCATCTACTATCCCGCCGAGCTCTACCGCGACGTCCCTCAGTGGGTGCCGCCGCTCTACGACACCGAGTGGGAGTACTACCACCCGGACAAGAATCCGGTCTTCGAGCACTCCGAGGCCGCCCTCTGGCTGGCCCGGCGCGACGGCGAGACCATCGGGCGGATCATGGGCATCATCCAGCACCGCATGAACGAGCGCTTCGGCACAAAGAACGCCCGCTTCGCCCTGCTGGACTGCATCGAGGACCTCGAGGTCGCCCACGGGCTGCTCAACTCCGTCGAGGAGTGGGCAAGTGAGCGGGGGATGGAGACCATCACCGGACCCCACGGTTTCTCAGACTCCGACCCCGAGGGCATGCTGATCAAGGGCTACGACCAGCGGGCGACCATCGCCAGCTACTACAACCACCCTTACCTGCCCCGTTTCGTAGAGGCCTGCGGCTACACTAAGGACTTTGATTACCGGGTCTTCCGCATCGAGATCCCCGCCGAGCCCCCGCAGATCTACGCCAAGATCAAGCGGCGCCTGGAGCGCCAGGGATTCGTTCTGGTCGAGTTCAGCAAGACGCGACACATCAAGCCCCACCTTGACAACTTCGTCAAGATCTTGAACGAGACCTTCGAGAGCGTCTACGGTTACGTCGAAATGACCCCGGAGGAGGGGCGCAAGCTGATCAAGGACTACCTGCGGATCATGGACCCGCACTTCATCAAATTCATTTACAAGATCGATCCCGCCGAGGTCGGTCGACCGATCGACCCCGACGCCGACGAGGTCGCCGGCTTCCTGGTCGGTATGCCCGACATCACCGAGGGAATCCAGAAGGCCCAGGGCAAGCTGCTGCCCTTCGGCATCTTCAAGATTTTCAAGGCCCGGCGGACCACCAAGCAGCTCGATCTGTTCTTCGCCGGGGTCACCGAGAAGTACCGCAACCGCGGCCTGTCGGCCATGTTCGCCGTCACTTTCATCCGCGACGCCAACGAGCTGGGACTGGAGTACATCGACGCTCACCAGGAGCTCGAGTTCAACCACAAGGTCCACGACGAGTGGAGCCGTTTCGAGAGCCGGGAGTACAAGCGGCTGCGCGTGTTCGCCAAGGAGCTGACTCCCGGCGGCCTGGAGCGCTACAAGCAGGCCACCGCCGAGGTGATCCTGCGCGACCGCATCGCCCCGCCCGAGGAGCACCAGGAGTACCGGCTGTAAGACGGCGAACGCTTGGGATGGTTATTGGATTACGCAGGGGCCGACCTGAAGGTCGGCCCGTTTGAGCTTGCCACGTAGGGCGGGGGCTCCGCCCCCCGCCGCGGATTGGATGGACGCTGGTCAGTTCTTTATCTGGTTATAGGGATAGTCTTTATCAAAGAGACCTTTCCAAAAACGTTTCCATCGTGAGTGTTTTTGATAATAGGGGCCTACAACATCAAACAAGAAACAAAAATAGAGGAACAATGAAATCAAGACAAAGACGCACACTAGAGAGAAGCAAATCCAACCCCAAACAGAGCTCGCAATATTTGGAATTACAATTCTATCGATGCCTAAAAGAACAAGAGAGGAAAAGACTGTTATCAGGCTTAAGGTTATTGGCTTATATAATTGCTGTGCGTTTTTCATATCTGCTAAGCGTCGTTGATATTTTTCTCTAATAAAATTTAAATTAGTAAATATAATTTTGTTAAATTTGGTTTTGTCTACTTCATTATCGAGTGAAGTCATTTCAAGGAAGTCAGATGAACTATCGCAGTTGTATGAATTTAAAAGAATTCCGTATAATGCATTGCTATTTTGAAGATACTCTGCCTTAGTCTTTGCGTCCTCTTGAAGAAACCTTAAACGCTCTATCCACATAACATATACCGCCACCACAATCGCCGTCAGGGCGCCCATGGTCTGCGCGACCGTGCTCATGAACCAGCGGAAGGTTTCGATATCCATTGGTTGCCTCCTTGCTTGGGCATAAGTGACAAATGAATGATAACAAATCGGACTGACACAGACTGTCATTCTCAGGCGACCCGCGGAGCCCCCGCCCTACAGGGTGCGGATCAAGCGCAACTCAGATTCGCGGCGGGGGGCGGAGCCCCCGCCCTACAGGGTGCAATGGGCGTAAACCTAGGCCCCGGCACGTGTTTTTGCCCGAGTCCTCCCCGCCAGAGGGAGGACTCGGCGCGCAAAAACCGTGACGGGGCCGGCGCGACGGTGACAACGTCCTACAGGTAACCCTCGAATATCTCCCGGAAGGTCGCCTTGTCCCGGGAGCCCACAATCATCTCGCCCGGGGTGCCGTCGCGGTGGACCATGAAGGTGGTCGGGATGGCCGAGAAGGTGTAGTAACCCATCACGGCCTCGGGATCGGTCAGGGCGTCTAGGTGCAGCACCGGATAATCGATACCCGTCTCGGCGATGAAGCCGGGCAGCACATCGGCGGTGTCGTCGAGGCTGACGCCGACCAGGACCAGCTCATCGCCGTACTCGCGGTTGAGCTCGATGAGATCGGGTATCTCGGCCCGGCAGGGCCCGCACCAGGTGGCGAAGAAGTTGACCACGACCACGGCGCCGCGATGATCGACCAGGGAGAACAGCTCGCCCTGGATGGTGGTTCCGTTGATGTCGGCGACGGTCTGGGCGGCGCTCGAGCTGTCGGCCGCGATGGATTCGCCTTCGTCGGCGGGCGCCCCGGCTTGCTCAGCGGTGTTTCCGGAAGGCTCGGCGGCCGGCTCCTCCTCGTCGGAACAGGCGGTCAGACCGACCAGGGCGAAAAGCGCCACGAGGGTTAGAATGAAAGGGGCTGCATGTTTCATCACTGCCTCCGTTTATGCGTGTTTGCTGATGAACAGTGTTAGAGAGACGGCCCGGGGGTTGATACCCGCGGGCCGTGGAGTTTACGGCAGATACTTCTCGATCAGGGCGCGGAAGGTGGCCTCGTCGCGGGCTCCGATGATGGTTTCCGAGCCGATCAGCTCGAAGTCGGCGTTGATGACGAAGGTCGCCGGGACGCTTCCGCCGTGGTTGTAGAAGTCCCAATAGTCGTCGTTGTCGTAGAGCGGCGGCTGACCGGCCAGCAGGACCGGCTGGGTGATGACCATCTCGTCGATCATCTGCTGCATGGTCTCGTCGTTGCCCTGGTCTTCCTTGATGAAGATCAACTGGAAGCCCTGGTCGGCGTACTCCTCGGCCAGGGAGATCAGGTGGGGCATCTCTTCCTTGCACGGGGCGCACCAGGTGGTGAAGCAGTTGAGGAAGATCAGCTTGCCCTCGAAGTCCGAGAGCTTGTAGGTCT
>WJMB01000068.1 GCA_014728185.1 Candidatus Coatesiibacteriota bacterium | reverse complement strand
GTCCGACCTGACGACGGTCGAGGGGGCGATCCTGACCCTGGAGCAGTGCTGGGATCTGGCCGACCTCGACGCCTACGCGGGCCTCTTCACCGACGAGTTCATCTTCTACTTCGATCCCCAGGACGTCGATCACGGCCTGCCTCCAAGCTGGGGCTTGCAGGACGAACTGGACGCGGCGGGCAATTTCTTCGACAACGTCGGCGCCAATAACATCGAGCTGACGCTGACCATGCCCGACGGCTTCGACGAACCCGAAGACGACACCTGCACCGTCAACGGTGTGGCTTACGAGCTGCGAGTTGCCGTTCCCGACGAAGACCTCATCTACGCGGCCCAGGGTATGTGCAATTTCAGCCTGGATCGATCCGACGGCGAGTGGCGCTTCGACGAGTGGTACGACCTGGTTGGTTATCGCCTGCTCGGCGGAGTTTACACATCCTGGGGCCAAATCAAGGCGTTGGATTAGTAATTGGTGGCAACAAGGCTTTTTAACCAACGACCGGGCCTCCGCCCGGTCGTTTTTCCGGCTAACAAACGGTCGAGTCCGTTCTCCATCAGCCGTTGATACAATGAAACGGGGTCGCCGGAGCGACCCCGTTTTTGCCTGGCATGACCGCGAGTCATGCATTGCGAGCCTGGCATTACGACACTAGCAGAGCTTGGTGCCCCGCGGGACGTAGTGGGTGTGCAGGTACTTGTGGCTCTTGTGGCCGCAAGGCCCGTCGGTGAAGTACTCCTTGTAGAGCTTCTGGACGACGGGGTTGTCGTGGCTCTTGCGCAGCTCCATGTTGTGGTCTTCGGTGTAGATGGTCTGCGCGCGGACCTCGCGGATCTCCGGGGTGGTGGGGATGGGCTGTCCGCCGCCGCCCAGGCAGCCGCCCGGGCAGGCCATGATCTCGACGAAGTGGTAGCCGTCGAGTTCGCCCTTGTCCAGCATCTCGAGGACCTTGCGGGCGTTGGCGGTGCCGTGGGCCACCAGGACCTTGAGCGTGGCACCCTCGAGGAAGGCCCAGTCACCCTTGGCGCCCTCGATGGGCAGCTCGGCGGAGCGGATGCCGTCCATGCCGCGCACCGGGGTGATGTCCAGTCCGTCGAAGGGAACCTGGTTGCCGGTGACGATCTCGTAGGCGGTGCGGATCGCCGCCTCCATCACGCCGCCGGTGGCGCCGAAGATGATGCCCGCGCCGGAGCCCAGCCCGACGGGATCGTCGAACTCGCTCTTGGGCAGGTTGGGCAGGTCGATGCCGGCTTCCTTGATCATCTTGGCCAGCTCGCGGGTGGTCAGGGCGTAGTCGACGTCCTGGAAGCCCGAGTCGTTCATCTCCGGACGCTGGGACTCGTACTTCTTGGCCGAACAGGGCATCAGCGAGACGCTGACGATGTCCTTGGGGTCGATGCCCGCCTGCTCGGCGTAGTAGGTCTTGATGATCGCGCCGAACATCTGCTGGGGACTCTTGCAGCTCGAGATGTGGGCCAGCTTGTCCGGGGCGTTGTGCTCGACGAACTTGATCCAGCCCGGCGAGCAACTGGTGAACTGGGGCAGGGCGACGTCTTCTTTGTCGACCAGGGCCTTCTTGAGCCGCAGCAGCAGCTCGGTGCCCTCCTCCATGATCGTCAGGTCGGCGGTCATGTTGGTGTCGAAGACCTTGTCGAAACCGCAGCGCTTCAGAGCGGTGTTGAGCCGCTTGGTGACGCTGACGCCGGGTCCCAGGTCGAAGGCTTCGCCCATGGCGGCGCGGGGCGCCGGGGCGGTCTGGATGACCACGTGCTTGGTCGGATCGTCGATGGCCTCCCAGACGGCGTCGGTGTAGTCCTTCTCCGTCAGGGCGCCGGTGGGGCAGCGGTTGATGCACTGACCGCAGGCCACGCAGAGGGTCTCGATCAGCGGCATCTCGAAGTAGCTCTCGATGTGCACGTCCTCGCCGCGACCGACCTTGACCAGGGCGCCGATGTCCTGCAGCTCGCCGCAGGTGCGCACGCAGCGGAAGCAGCCGATGCACTTGTTCATGTCGCGCACGACGGGGCCGTCGGTGTGAATCTCGAAGGGGGGCTCCTCGTCGCGCTCGTAGGCGAAGCCGTCGACGCCGTACTCGGCGGCCAGCGTCTGCAGCTCGCAGTTGTTGTTGCGCTTGCAGGTGTAGCAGTCGCCCCAGTGGTGGGCGACCAGCAGGTCCAGCACCGCCCGGCGGGCGCGGCGGACCTTGGGCGAGCTGGTCATGACGTTGACCGGGCGCTCGATGGGGAAGGCGCAGGAGGCCTGCAGGGTGTGCCAGCCCTCGAGCTCGACCACGCAGATCCGGCAGGAGCCGGAGACGCAGAGGTCCTCGTGGTAGCAGAGGGTGGGGATGTGGATGTTTAGCTTGCGGGCGGCCTCGAGAATGGTGGTGCCGCGTTCGACCTCGATCTCCCGTCCGTCGATGGTCACCTTGATCATCTCGGGGGCCGAGGTCATCTCCTTGGCGGCTTTGACGTTGCCACAGGATTCGGCCATGAAGCGGGCTCCTTTCAATCGACTGTAAAAGGTTTGAATCGGCGGGGGAGGCTAGTAATCCACCCGACCGAGCAGGTCGTCGCGATAGTTCTCGACCACGGCGCGGAAGACGTTGGGCGCGCTCTGGCCCAGACCGCACTTGCAGGAGTCGTACATCGTCTCGCCCAGGTTGACCAGACGGGTCAGGTGCCGGGCGGAGCACTCGCCGTCCTGGAGCATCTCCAGGCCCTCGAGCAGCCGGCTGCAGCCGTAGCGGCAGGGCACGCACTGTCCGCAGCTCTCCTCGACGAAGAACTCCATCACGTTGATGGCCACCTCGAGCAGGTCACGCTCGGGACCGACGATGATCACGGCGCCGCCGGAGGGGGTGTCGGAGCAGCAGATGGTCCGCTTGCCGAAGTCCTCGCGGGGAACCAGGGTGCCCGAAGCGCCGCCGACCAGCACGGCCTCGGCGTCCTCGCCGCCGACGAGCTCCAGCAGCTCGGCCACGGAAATGCCCCACTCCAGCTCGTAGATGCCGGGCACGTCGCAGTCGCCGGAGACGCTGAACACCTTGGTGCCCTTGGTGCACTCGGCGCCCAGCTTGGTGAACCATTCGGCGCCCTCTTCGACGATGCGGGCGGCGGCCAGGAAGGTCTCGACGTTGTTGACCGTGGTGGGCTTGTTCCAGACGCCGTTGACCACGGGGAAGGGGGGCCGGTTGCGGGGTTCGCCGCGGCCGCCCTCCAGGCTCTCGATCAGGGCCGACTCCTCGCCGCAGACGTAGGCGCCGGCGCCTTCGGAGATGACGATGTCGTAGTCCCGACCCGAACCCAGGGCGTCCTTGCCCAGCAGGCCGGCCTCGCGGCGGGCCGCCAGGGTCTTTTCGATGTGGCCGCGCAGATACTCGTACTCGGCGCGCAGGTAGAGGAAGCCCCTCTTGGCGTCGATGGCGTGGGCGGCGATGGTCATGCCGTCAAGCACGTGGTCCAGGTAGTCGGCCAGCAGCAGGCGGTCCTTGAAGGTGCCGGGCTCGCCCTCGTCGGCGTTGCAGACGACGTACTTCTCGTCGCCGTCGGCCTGGCGGGCGAAGCTCCACTTGCGGCCGGTGGGGAAGCCGGCGCCGCCGCGGCCGCGCAACTGCGAATCGGTGATCAGCTCGATGACCTCTTCGGGCTTCATCCCCAGGGCCTTCTTCAGTCCCTCGTGCTTGTCGTTGCAGCCGTCCAACAGGGGACCGGATTTGACCAGGTTGCGCGGGACGACGTCGGGACCCTGCTCGGGGAAGACGCCGCGCTTGAGGTCGGCGATGATCAGCGAGACCTTGGACGGAGTCAGGTTGATGTAGATGCGGTCGTTGACCAGCATCGCCGGACCCTGGTCGCACATGCCCATGCAGGCGGTGTAGTCCAGGGTGAACAGGCCGTCCTCGGTGGTCTCGCCGAATTCGACGCCCAGCTCGTTCTCGAGCTGGCGGGCCACGCGCTCACCCTCGGCCAGGTCGCAGGAGAGGCTCTTGCAGAGGTGGATGGCGAACTTGCCTCTGGGCTCGTCGGAGAGGAAATGATAGAACGTCGCCACGCTGTAGATCTCGGACTGGCGAACGCCCAGGACCTCGGAAACCTCCTGGATGGCCTCTTCGGACAGGTAGCCGAAGCGCTTCTGCAGGAGCTTGAGGATGGGTAGCAGACTGGACCGGCACCGGCCCAGCTTGTCAGCGGCGCCCTGGATCTCCTCGCGCATCCGCTGGCGGTCGAGACTGAGCATTAACGCGCCTCCTCGAGGGTTATGGTTGACTGCGGGATCTTCGCTCTTGAAGCGGTGGTGGAATCGATAAGACCGTCGCGGATCGCCTGCGGGGGTCGGCGACCTCCGCCAAACCGGCCGGACGCGCACGCCCCCGCCCGCGCCCGGCGTTGGCACGTTTCTTGCAG
>WJMB01000385.1 GCA_014728185.1 Candidatus Coatesiibacteriota bacterium | reverse complement strand
GCCGACTGCATCGTCATGCGTCACCCCAAGGACGGCGCGGCTTACCTGGCGGGCAAATACTCCAGCGTGCCCGTGCTCAACGGCGGCGACGGCGGCCACCTGCACCCCAGCCAGACCCTGCTCGACCTGTACACGATCTACAAGGAGTTCGGCACCCTGTCCGGGCTCAAGGTCGGCCTCTGTGGTGACCTGCTCTACGGCCGCACCACCCATTCCCTGGCCGTGGCCCTGGCCGCCTTCGATTCCAACGTCGTCGCCTTCAGCCCCCCGGAGCTGGAGCTGCCCGGCCACGTAACCCATCATCTCACCCGCTACGCCAAAGAGATCGAGCAGCGCCGCGAGCTGGCCGGCGCCCTGGATGATCTGAGCGTGCTCTACATGACCCGCATCCAGCGCGAGCGCTTCGACGATCCGGCCGTCTTCGAGCGCGTGGCCCACGCCTACCGCCTCGATGCCGCCACCATGCAGACCGCCCCCGCCGATATGATCGTCATGCACCCCCTGCCCCGCGTCGACGAGATCGCCGTTGAGGTCGACGAGGACCCCCGGGCCCGCTACTTCGAGCAGGCCTTCAACGGCGTACCGGCGCGCATGGCGCTGATCGATATCCTGCTCGGGCGCACCCACCTCCACGGCCGCCGGGGAGAGAACTGGCGCCGGGTGGTCTCCCGGGAGGGGCGGTGCTCCAACAAGCGCTGCATCACCCGCTTCGACGAGAACGCAACCCCCGAGTTCTACGAGTACAGCCGCGGCGTGCTGGCCTGCCGCTACTGCGACGGCGTGCTCGGATAGGCGACCGCGTATGTGAGCGTGTAGGCGAAGAAGCAGCACGGTGAGAACTGCGAGGTGCAGCTATCACGGCCCGTGCCGAAGGTGTTACCCGGCTGGAGGACGCCGCTCTCCCCTCGCTCATTCAAGGCAATATGATAACGGACCCCCTGGCGGGGGTCCGTTTGTCGTTACCTGTGTTCGGCCTAGCGGTCGATGACCACGCGGCGGGTCAGCACCTGCCCGGCGGTTTCCAGGCGGGCGATGTAGACGCCGGCGGCGGTCTCGGCGGACCAGGTCAGGGTGTGGCGTCCGGCGGACAGCTCACCGTCGTGAACGGTGGCCACGCGACGGCCGGAGAGGTCGTAGACGACCAGGCTGACCTGCTCGCGCTCGGCGGTGGTCAGATCGAAGCTGACCTGGCCGACGGCCGGGTTCGGGTAGGGGTCGCTGAGGGTGAGAGCCAGGGTCGGCTCGACGATCTCGACCTCGACGGGACCATAGGTGAAGGCCTCGCCGGAGCTGTCGATACCCTCGACGTAGTAGAGATAGGTGCCGGAGGCCGGGGTGTCCAGCCAGGCGCCGGAGGCGCCGCCGTCCAGTGCCCGCTCGTTGAGCTTGATGCGGGCGCCGCCGTCGGTCTCGCGGTAGACGTTGAAAGAGGAGAAGGCGCCGTCGGCGTTCCAGGTCAGCAGCAGGCCGTCCTCGCCGTTGATGGTCTCGATGGCCACCCAGGGAGCCGCGGAGCTCTGCTCGGGAAGCTGGATGTCATCGATGTACCAGCCCTCGAGGTTGCCGCTGCCGTTGGTTTGCATACGGAAGCGCAATTGGACGGTAGTCTCGGCGTAGGAGGCCAGATCGATGGACTCCTGGGCGAAATCATTCTGCAGCCCATTGTAGGAAGTCAGCTCGGTCCAGCCGTTACCGTCGTTGATCTCGACGTAACCGTAATCAGCGCTGTACTGCAGCTTGTACAGAGTCTGGAAGACCAGGGTGGAATCGGCGGCGGTGAACCAGACTGGTGGGGAATAGAGTGAGGCGTTCATGTTGGGGCTGTAGTCGCCGGAGCCGGTATCGCCGCACTTCCAGGAGTGGGTCGGCGAGTAGGCCTCCTGATCGCTGATGTGCCAACTGTCCTGGTCGCCGGAATGCGTCCAGTAGCCCTCGCCGCCCTCGACGTCGTCGTCGATTTCGTCGGTGGGTACGAAGAGGTCGAATTCATGGTCGACGGCGCTGACGTTATCGGCTTCCAGGGTCAGGGTGAACTCGAAGGAGTCCGGCGGGGTGACGGAGTTGTCGACCTCGAAGGTAACGGTGTCGGTGGCGTCGGAGCCGCCGCTGATCGTGCCGAAATCGGCGGTGTCGTCGGAAATAGTGATGTTGCCGTCGGTGGTGAACAGGGTGCCGGCGGCGTTCTCGGCGGCGATGTCACCGGTGTTCTCGACGGTCACCTCGAGCTCGATGGATTCACCGGGATCGATCTTGCCGTCGCCGTTATCGTCGTTGGTGATCTCCAGACTGATCAGCGACAGGCCGGCGGGGATGGGACCCAGGGACTGCACGGCGGCCAGGGCGTCGATGCGGCCCGAGCCGTAGGCGTTGTCCTTGCCCGGATCGCCCAGATCGATGGCGGTGTCCTCGAGGATCAGCTTGAGTTGGGCCGGGGTCAGGGTCGGGTCGGCCTCGAGCAGCAGGGCCACGGCGCCGGCCACGTGGGGCGTGGCCATCGAGGTGCCGTTCCAGCCGTCGTCATAGGCTGTGTCCGAGGAGGTGTAGCAGCTCTTGATGCCTACGCCGGGGGCGCTGACGTCGGGCTTGATGACGGTGTCCCCGTATTCGGTGGAGGGGCCGCGGCTGGAGAAGCTGGCGATGACATCGCTGGAGTTGGTGGCGCCGACAGTGATGACTTCGGGAACGTCGCCGGGGCAGCGCAGGGTCTGGGCGCCGGGGCCTTCGTTGCCGGCGGCGATGACCAGGGTCACGCCGGCGGCGATGGCGTTCTGGGCGTTGGTGCGCCAGGTGGGCCGGTCGGGGTTACCATAATCGGTCCAGCCCAGGGAGTTGGAGACCACATCGACGCCCCAGTTGACCGCCCCTTGCCAGGAGTTCCAGACCGAGAGCTCACCGGTGTAAGTCATCATCATGTAGAGGCGATGGGCGCCGTAGGTGTAGTCCGGAGCCACGCCGGCCTGAGTGCCGGCGGTGCCGTCGGAACCGACACTGCCAGCGCAGTGCGTCCCGTGGGATTCACCGGAGTGGAAGTAGGGATCGCTGTCGTCGTCACTGTAGTCGTAGCTGATCGAGGCGTCGTAGTGGCTGTACAGGTCATGGTGGGTGTAGCGCTGGCCGGTGTCGCCGACGACAACGCTGACGCCGTCGCCGGTGTAGCCCAGGGCCCAGACGTCGTCGGCGTTGACCTGGGTCACGCCCCAGGCGATCTCACGGCCGTTTTCGTACATGGTGACTGGCTCGGCGGTTTCCTCGGAAGGGAAACCCAGGCCGATCCAGAGGCCCTCGCCGTCGGAGCCGCGGGTGATCCGGACCACCTCGGGCCGCTCGGCGATCTCCATGATCGCGGCTTCGGAGAGCTCGGCGAAGACGAAGTTGGAGAGCCAGAAGGGCTGGTAGTCGCCGACCTCGCCGGTGGCGCGGGAGGCCTGCAGGTAATCGAGCAGGCCGGCCTGCTCGGCGGCGGCGGTGGCCTTGAGCCAGTCGACGACGGCCACCCGGGCCTCTTCCTTGCTGCGGCCGTAGCTCAACTGGGCGGCGGTGGCCCGATCTAGCTGGGTGTTCAGAGTGATGTAGCAGGGCAGCAGCTCGCCCTCGGGGGTGGTGGCCAGGTAGCCCTGCAGGAACTCTGTCAGCTTGGCCTCGGGCGCTAGCGCCAAGGCGCCGACGGCGAGGATGAGCAGCAGAGTTACGGTTAGCTTACGCATCTATTCTCCCTTTTCTGGGTGGGCGTCGGTTCAGCGGGTGAGCCGATGGGGGTGCTGTTTCCTAAACCGTTAAACCAACGAGAGTTGTGGACTGGAGTCCTCATTTGCATGCACATTTTGCAAGATAGCGTAAAAGTTCCGGTGTGTCAAATCTGGTCATAGCGTAGAGGAAAATTTATCTATGTTAACGATATTACTTTATGCGCAGGCGCGTTACTCGTTGAGATGCTATCATTTATCTGTCTGAAGAGAGTTGCTCGCCTTGGTAATTGATACACATTCACAGCACCGATCGGCTGATGGCCACCTCAGATTTCGAGAAGGCGGTCCACGGTGCGGGTCAACACGAGTCGATCCAACACGGCGACCGACACAAGCCCCTTATCAAGCCGGGACGCGTCGTTTATAATCCAGGTCTATCAACGATCATCCATAAAAGCCATCCCGAGGAGGCACATGGCCCGCCTGGGCGTCAACATCGATCACATCGCCACCCTGCGCCAGGCTCGCCGCACCGACGAGCCCGATCCGGTCAACGCCGTGGGGATCGTCGAGCGCGCCGGGGCCTTCGGCATCGTCTGCCACCTGCGCGAGGACCGCCGCCACATCTCCGACCGCGACCTGGAGCTCATCCGACGGGTCTGTGTGAGCCACCTCAACCTGGAGATGGCCGCCGAGGAGTCAATCGCCGCCATCGCCCGCCGGGTGGGACCCGACGTTTGCACCCTGGTGCCCGAGCGCCGTGAGGAGGTCACCACCGAGGGCGGCCTGGACGTCGCCGGCGGCTTCGATCAACAGAAACAGATAGTGGCCGCCCTGGCGCCGATCCGCTGTAGCGCCTTCATCGACGCCGAGGCCGAGCAGATCCGCGCCGCTCACGAGGTCGGCTTTCACGCCGTCGAGCTGCACACCGGCGAGTACGCCAACGCCGCCGATGAGCACGCCCGGCAGGACCAACTGCGCCGTCTGGCCGAAGGCGGCCGCCTGGCCGCCGAGCTGGGGCTTTACGTCGCCTGCGGTCACGGACTGACCTACCGCAATGTGCGCCCCGTGGTCGAGCTGGGCGTCTTCGAGGAGTTCAACATCGGTCATTCCATCGTCAGCCGCGCCGTCTTCACCGGTATCGCAGAGGCCGTGCGCGAGATGGTCCGCCTGGTCGGCTGAGTCCGTTCCGGCATTCCAGTTGGCACGCTTCTTGCATAAGTAAAATGTGGGAGTCCGTGGAGACTCCCGCTAGAAACAGACTTTGCAAAGGATCAATCACCGTCCTTACCGATGCTGAGACACTCCAGCACAGGTGCTCCTTCCCTTTGCCTTTGATTGCCAACCCGCACACCGGGTGCGGTCCTACTCAACCTGTAAAACAAAATGAAACCTAGCCGCCTGGTCCCGCTTCTCGCAACCCTTCTGACCGTCG
>WJMB01000384.1 GCA_014728185.1 Candidatus Coatesiibacteriota bacterium | reverse complement strand
GGCGTAACGGCGGCCGCGGCGGGTGTGCTCGGGGCGCAGCATCTGGAAAAGGCTTCTCATCGTCTTCCCTCCTTGTTTTCTCCGGGCGGGTCGCCTCCCGCCTTCACTAACTAAGACACACCTCGGGCCGCTGGGGTTTCACTAATTCCGCCGGGAAAGAAAAAAACCGCCCGACAGGGCGGTCTCATCAAGTGAGCCGGCGGCTCTAGCCGTTGAAAAGGTCCGCCTGCAGACCGGCCCGGGGGTGGGCCTTCTCGTAGGCCTCGCGCCAGCGTCCGGCGGCCACCCGGGCGTAGATAGCCGTGGTGTCCAGCTTGCGGTGGCCCAGCATCTCCTGGATCAGCCGCAGGTCAACACCGGCCTCGAGCAGGTGGGTGGCGAAGCTATGCCGCAGGGTGTGGGGCGATACCGGTCGCTCGATACCGGCCAGGGCGGCGTAGCGCTTGACGATCAACCCGACGGCGCGGGTGGTCAACGCGGCGCCGTTGTAGTTGGCGAACAGAGCGTCGCGGCGGGGATCGATTTCGGGGCGCAGCTCCAGGTAGGCCCGAATCGCCCGGAGGGCGGCCGAACCCGTCGGGGTGATCCGCCAAACGCCGCCCTTGCCATGAACAGTGACCAAACCGGCCTCGAAGTCCAGAGAGTCCGGGGTCAGGCCGACGGCCTCGGCGGCGCGCAGACCGGCGCCGTAGAGCAGCTCGAGCAGGGCGTGATCGCGCTGCCGACGCAGGCGGAATCGCCGATGAGCCCGAGACGCCGGCGGGATGTCTCGGGGAGCCAGGGCTCGACCACCGCCGTTGAGCAACAGCCGCTCGCAACGCGGGGGCAGCCCGGCGCGCAGTTCCAGATATCGATCAAGCCTCCGCCGGACCGCTTCGGCCATCTTCAGCACCGGGCCTTCTATCCCGTCGATCCCGCCCGGCCGCAGCCGTCCAGACTCCACCTCGACATCGTCAATGGTAAGAGCGGCGAGGACGTTCCCCTCCAGATCGCACTCAGCCATCAGGTTATCGATCAGTGCGTTGCGGTGCTCGATGAAGCCGGGCTCGGGCAGGTGCAGCGGCGCCTCGACCAGTTTTGCGGCCTGTCGAGTAGTGAGGAATTCGGGCAGGTCACGTCCCCGTGTGCGAACGCGCGGCAGCAGAAGGGCCGGGTCGCTCTCCAGCCTCCCACGTTCGACCAGCCAGCGGCCGAAGGAGGTCAGCACGGAGCGTCGCCGGGCATGGGTCGCCGGGGCATCGCCGCCACGGCGTCGACGGGCCAGGTAGGCACGCAGGCTCTTGACATTGAAATCGCCCAGCGTCGCCGGTCTACCTTCCCGCCCCAGCGACGCCGCCAGGGTCTCCAACTCAGTACGGTAGGCCCGCAGGGTGTGGGGCGAGGCCCCGCGCAGACCCTCGAGCTCCATCAGGTACTCGTCGATCAGTTCACGAAGACTCGTTTCCATGTCTCCAGTCTACACCGACCCGGCGGCGACGTAAAGCCGGAGCTTGCCCCGGCCGGGGCATACGAGTATAATATAATTGCATTTATCGTCCCACTCTCCAACCAGAACTCCGGCCGGTCAATACGCCAGATTAATCCAGTCCGGGAACGTGGAGGAAGATGAAGGAAGAAGAAAAACCCACCAATGTCGATGAACTCGCCCAGCCAAAAGCGGTACGCCGGGCGCAGCGCCACTCCTCGGAGGCCGGCTCCATCGCCACCGGCCGCAAGCCCTGGGAGAAGATCGTCACCGCCATCTGGGTCGTGCTGACACTGTCCGCCTTCGCCTGGAGCATGTTCGGCGAGGGCCGCTTGGCCGAGATGTCCCTCGAGATCGGCATCGTGCTGCTCTCGATGAAGATCGCCTGGTCGCTCTACCAGGAAGCCCGGGTCAACCATTACATGTTCTGGATCCTGCAGACCATGGACTTCAAAATCAGCGACCTGAGCTGCGACCTGCGCCGCCAGCGTCGAACCATCAAACAACTGGAAAAAACCGTCGCCGATCTGCGCAACGAACTGGAGGGCGTAACCGAACCCCAGATCGTCGGCGGGGGCGAGGAATAGCCTCACCGGTAAAGCCGCCGGAGACCACCCCGCCGGTCCCGACGAAACGAAGCCCTCATCTGCGCGATAACGGAGGCGTTGGCACGTTTCTTGCGGAGTCCGCCGCCGGGTCTTCCAGGCGGCCGCCCCGCCCTGCTGCAAGAAACGTGCCAACGCCGGGCGAGCCGGGGCGGGTGTCGAAGGCCGGAGCGGGGCGTCTCCGGCGTCGGGGTCTCGACGACCAGCAACGGGTCTGGATTTGTCAGCGCTTAGCAGATTCGGCCGACCGTTGATTATCGAGACAAGAACGGCTTACCGTTAGGTCAGCCTTATAAACTAAGCTGCTGAATACAAATTAGTGTTAAGATGCTTATTGCTGGATGGGATTATCACAACAAACTAGAGCGATTTTCTTGGCTCAGAAAGCCGCATTGTAGGAGTCGGCTTTGAAACTCGCTCCTCGAAAGGCATCGACTGGAAGCGGCAGATTGTTGCTAAAGGTCTCGTAGCAAGCATTGTCTAGTATTAACTTCACACTATCTTGACATCTCTCTGGCTGCTTTTTCAGAATGCATAACAAGGCCGACAACTCGTCGACTTACACAGCTTTAACAAACACACATCGAAACACATCTTGGTATAACAAACTCACCCTTAATGATGGTAGCTTTTCATGCTATAATGCAATAAGTATCCATAGCTAAACACTTTTGTTCATCTTCATGCAATTTTATTATCCTATTTTAATAGATAACATCTGAAGGTTAAGCAACGAGCAGTTTCTTGCACACACAACCCCTCAGTTTTATCGAAGGCTTAATAGTAGTTGCCCTTCAACAGACAGGATGTCAACCCGCGGACCCTTCCGACGTGATTGAATCAGTCTAGCCGAAAGGACGCCGTGCCACTCAAGCGTCAGCTCACACTTCTGAACGCCTTCAGTATCGGCGCAGGGGCCATGGTCTCCTCGGGG
>WJMB01000067.1 GCA_014728185.1 Candidatus Coatesiibacteriota bacterium | reverse complement strand
GCTGGGGGGAGGCTGTAGTGTGGGTCTAGTGGTCGCAGTCGCCGTGACCGTGACCGGCGCAGGGGTCGTCGCCGTGCAGGCGGCCGGCCAGATAGGCCTCGATGGTCCGGCCCGCGGTGCCGGCGGCGCCGGTGGCCACGGCGATGCCGAAGGAGGCGAAGAGCTCCAGGGCGCGGCGTCCCATGCCGCCGGAGAGCATCACGTCGACCCCCTGCTCCTTGATGAAGCGGGGCACCTCACCGGGGCGGTGGGCCTGGAAATGCGGGTTGGCCAGGTTTTCCACGGCGACGGTCCGGCCGTCCTCGACCTCGCAGATTACGTACCAGGGGCAGCGACCGAAGTGGGCGCTTACCGGGGCGTCCAAGCCCCGGTCGGCCTCGGCGGCAACGGCGATGCGCAACTTGTCTGCCATCTATCGGGTTCCTTTCGTTGTAGAAAAGGCTAGTTTTCCGGGGTGTCGTCCTTGGACGGCTTGTCCTCCGGGGGGAGTTCATCTTCGGGGTAGGCGCCGCGGCGGCGCACGCCCAGGCCATTGCCCATACCGAAGCCCCGTCCGAAGCCGCGGCCGCGTCCCCGACCGCCGCCCCAGCCTCGACCGCCGCCCCAGGGGCGGCCGCCGCGACCGAGACCGCGCGGTTCCTGATCGTTCACTGGGGTTTTCTCGTTGGGTCCGCAGTCGCCCAGACCGCGGCCGGTGCGGGGTCCACGACCCCGGGGTC
This sequence comes from Candidatus Coatesiibacteriota bacterium, assembly GCA_014728185.1. Classification (GTDB taxonomy): domain Bacteria; phylum RBG-13-66-14; class RBG-13-66-14; order RBG-13-66-14; family RBG-13-66-14; genus WJMB01. The sequence continues at coordinate 8,361 of WJMB01000067.1, read as the reverse complement.
CGGTGTTATCTCTGCCAGGCATGTTGGCTCCTTTATCCTGTGTGCTTGGTTCGACCTCGTTACTCCAGGTCGCTTGTTGAAATATGTGTCGATTGGGTTGTTTTCATGATCGCCCGCAATCAAGGCACGGGGAACAGCGGCTCTTTGCTGACCAGGCGCATCCCGCCGGGAGATCGCAGTAAAGTGTCAGTGTGTCTCACTCGAATCATGAGCCGCATTCCTAGCTGCAAGCTTGTCGACTAATATGGGGATATCCGCAGGAAACCGGACGACACCAGGGGCTACTGATCGTGCCGCCCGGGAGTTGTGACTGCCGTCAAACACTGGAAACGCCGTCAACTCGATCCAGCTCCCGGCCGACACGGTGACCGAAGCGATCAACAGCCGGTCTTCGACTCGTTACCCGTCATGTGCGGCTGCCTGTCTGACCGTCGGGAACACTGCCAGCCGGCATACCACGGCACCAAGGAAAAACCTGTTGCCACGAATCGACCCAGACAGATCGTAGAAGAGTAACGACACAATGAACTAAACAGTAGGGCTCTTGTCCACTGTTCGAACCACGATGTAATTGTAATCTGCTGATATTACTCGCGTAGTAGCAGAGGTGCCTGTCATGTATTCTCAGTCAATGCATGGCGGTGACAAGGGGTATGCACTATGAATTATCAATTGTTTTCGCAGCGAGCATTTATCAGCCATTCGATTTCTAACTGACATATAAGCTAATCAATAACAAGCAATGCGGCTGCGCTTGATAGTATCGGGATCAAAACGCAAGGTACCCGGACGACGACTACCTGCTCTGTGAGCCTTTCAATATCGGCCTTGATTTGGTCCGAACGTGTTCCATGAAGCCAAACAGGATTTTCCACAAATCGATCAGCCTTTTAATGGCGGTAGGTATCAAAGAGGTAGTTCCGTCGAGACACGGGCTGATCAGTCGCGCGTCAAGGGTGTTCAAGGTCATGTCAAGCTCGATCAGCGACCTCTTCGATTGAAAGTGGTGGAAGACTCGTTTGCCGTTGAACGATCAGGCCCCGCCCCGGGGGCGTCTCCCGCGACCCGGGCGTCCAACACCGCGACCACGTCCCATGCCGCGACCCCTTCCGCGGCCGAAAGGCAACCGCAGGCGCTCGATCCGTCCGGCCAGATAGTGCTCGAGCACGACCTCGATGGATCCGGCGATGCCCGGGATGATGCGGATCCCCCGGGCCTCGGCGCCGGCGAGATAACCGCGGTTGAAGCCGTTGCAGATGATGACCTCGACGGTCTGCTCGGCCAGCAGGTCGAGGAGTTCCTCCCAGTTTCGACTTAGGTTGGGCAGGCGGCGGCTCTCTTTCCAGGCGCCGTCGTCGACCTCGACCACCAGGAACTGGGGGGCGGAGCAGAAGCGCGGGGCGATTTCCCCGGCGAGGATGGGCAGGGCCACGTTGGTCATCTTTCACCTCGGCCGTTAATACTGCAAGGAGTGTGCCAGTTTGGGATGCTATGAGCCAGGGCATGAAATATCAGGCTGATAGCGCAGTCAAGCAATCGCCGGTTACTCCCGGCACAACGACGAATGAAACAAACCACCTAAACATCTGAAACATATCGTTGTCCAGTGAAACGTTACGTTGCAATTGCGATGGGGTCAGGCGCTTTACATGGCGCCCCGGGGAATGGTAAATTACTCTCAAGCTACCCAATCCTCTCAACCCGCTTCCAGGGTGCCAACGTGAGCCTGCGTCTTCCACCCGAGTTCCGCCCATCGTCCAAGAGCGTCGGCCGGCGCACCTACAACCTGGCCTACGTCAGTCCGCTGCTGGATTCCGATCTCAAGCGCAACCTGGAAGAGGCCGCCGCTTACGCCAAGCGACACCCCGTACTGATCGAGATCGTCGGCGAGGGTTGCCGGGGCGAACCCTCCTTCATCGACGAGGTCCTGAGCTACTTCCAGGAACTGGGCTTCCAGGGCTTGAGCTTGCCGCGCATTTTCGGACACCAGACACCGCTCTCGCTGATCCGCCTGCTGTTGGGCCTTGATCAAACCGACGGCCTCAAGCTCACCCCCGAGCACGAGGAGCGGCTCTGGCTGCTCGATCCCGAGGCCGAGGTTCCCGACGGCTTCGAGCCCGAGAATCTGAGCTGGATGCGGCTCAACCTGATCAAGGAGCTTTTGAGTCGGCGCTTCGACAAGCCCTCCGCGGCGGCGCTCTGCGCCTACTCCGGTGAGTTGGACCTGGAATCACTGACCCTGCTGGAGAAAGTGCTGGAGAGTATCCACGACCTGCGGTTGTTGATCGTACTCAACTACGATGAGCGGATTCACGTTCCCGGTCTGTTCTCCCGCCTCAACAGCTTCTTCATCCGCTACGTCCCGGAGATCGGCGGCGAGAACCTGGGCTCCTTCGGTCGTGTCCTCGAGGAGAACCTGCCCCACGAGCAGTTCGAAAAATTCCTCCGTGAGCTCACCCCTTCCCTGAGTTACACAAACCAACTGCGGCGCTACTTCGACATCGATCTCGACGGGCGCTACGATCGTCGGCTCAACTACCCCCTGACGCCGATCCAGCTCTTCCTCTCCCGCTGGCAGCGGCTCAATGAAAAGCAGCGTAACATCCTGCTGGCCCTGGCCCTGCAACAAACAGTCTGCGACAGCCGACGGCTGGAATTCGCGCTCGAACTGCCCGAAGATGAACTGGCCGGCGAGCTCGACGAGCTGCTGCGCAAGGGATTGGTTTTATCCGTCGACGCGGGCTACACACTGGCCGATACGAACTTCTTCACCTGGAGCATCGACTTCTCCGACCATCAACTGGCCGAGCGGCTCACCCGGCGGCACCTGGAGTACAAGCCGCCCCGGGATTTATACGGCGAGCGCCTGATGCGCCTGGACCACCACCTCGAGTTGCACAAGTGGCCCGCCGCCCGGGAAGAGCTGGGCGATCTGCTCGACTACCTCATGGCGCGCGGCTTGCAACAGAGTGTCCTCGGGATGGAGAAGCGGGTCCGCGAGCTTCTCAAGCAGCCCCTCGAACCGCGATCAGCCTTCGATCTACTCTATCACCTGGTCACGGCGGCGCTGGGACGCCGCAACGCCGAGACCGCCGTGCGCCTCGTCGACGATCTCAAGGCCTACGCGACCGATCTCGATGATGACCGGCGCGGCCTGCTCGCGGAGGCCCGGGGTCGCCTGGCGGAGCTGCGTAACGACGTCGTCGCAGCCGCCGATCACTACCGGCGAGCCGTCGACTACCTCCAATCCCCCGATCGCGCCGCCCGCGTCCTGAGCCGGGCTGTGATGAAGCTGCTGCAGTCCAACCGTCGGGAGCGCGCCGTGAAGCTCGTCGAGCGCTTCAACGAGCTGGACTCGCCCGCCGCCCGCCGTCTGGCTCTGCTCTCCAGGACCGAGCTGGAGCGCGTCCAGCGCAACCACCAGGCGGCGAAAGGGTATATCGAGGAGCTCCAGTGCGAACTCGCCGACGAAAACCTCGAAAACGAGCTCAGCGTTTCCGCCGAACTCGAACTGGGGCGAATCGCCAAGGCCGGCGGACAACTGGAGGCGGCCCTCGAACACTTCGAATTGGCCCACTCGATCGCCCGACGCGTCGGCTTCGCCGTCGGGGAGTTCCACGCCCTCTCCCTTACGGCCATGACCCGCTACCAAATGGGCGAGCTCGAAGCGGCAATCGAGGGTTACCTGGAGAGCCTGACACTGCTCGATCTCTACGGCCACTCCCATGAGAAGCTGAGCATCCTCAACAACCTCGGGTTGATCTACCACAGTTGGGGCTTTCTCGAGTCCGCCCTCTCCTGTCTGGAGACCTGCGAAAGGTACTTCACGAACACCGGCGACCTGGAGAGCATGGTCAGCATCTGGTCCAACCTGGGGATGATCTGGCTCGATCTGGGATTCATCGATCGCACCCAGTACTATCTCAAGCTGCTCAGCGAGGGGAAGGCCCATCCCGAGCAGAGTAACGAACCCACCCAGGGCAACCGTCACATCATCGCCTACATCATGGCCAACATCGCCGAGCAGCAGGGCAACCCGGAGCTCGCCGAACGCCTCTATCGCCAAACCGCCGAGTTCTACCACGAACACGACATGCGCCTGTTCGCCCTGCTCCTCGACACGAACACCGCGCGGATGCTGCGCCTCCAGGAGCGTTTCGACGAGGCCGCCGAGTTCCTCGAGCGGATTCGCACGGCCGGCGAAGACCTCAGCAGCAAGCGCCTGACCGTGTCGGTCTCTCTGGAGTCCGGCGAGCTGATGCTGGCCCGCCTGCGTTTTGACGAAGCCGCCGAGTGGGCCCTGTCCGCCCTCGAGGTCGCCGATCGCCTCAACATACCCGAATCGCGCTTCCGGATCTACTGGCTGTTGACCCGCATCCACCGGACCCAGGGCGAAACCGCCCAGGCGGCCCACTCCTACCAGGCCGCCCGCGACGACCTGGACCGCATCCTCGCCGACTTCAACCGCGAGGACCTCAAGGCCGCCTTCCTCAAACGCCCGCGGATCCGCGCCTTTCTAGACAACGCCCCCGCAGCCGATTCCGCTTAGGTATCTCGAAACACGAGGAAACGCCGACCCCGCGGGGTCGGCGTTGTCTCATACGAGACCTTTGCCTGGTCCAAGATCGAAGTAGCCCCTCCGCGACGGTGGTGGAGGCTTTGGCACGTTTCTTGCGGTGTCGGACGCGGCCTCGTTCCAGAAGGTTTGTCGCACCGCTGCAAGAAACGTGCCAAAGCCGTTTCAGGGTTATCGTCTTTGCGTATGTTTCGGCAAAGGTCTCGCCCGCCTACTCGGCCGGGACGACGGCGTAGGCTACCCCGTCGAGGACGACGATCACCCGCTCGCCCAGCGCCAGGGCCTCGGCGGCCTCGGGATGCTCTTCGAGCAGCTCGAAGAACTCGTCGGAGGCCTGGATGATTTCCTCGGGCGTCATGGTCTCCTCGTCGTACTCGCCGTCGGTCCAGACGCCGTCGAGGAGGTAGAAGGCCCGGCCCAGGGCGCGGCGGACTCCGACGGAACCGCGCCCGCCGACGCCGGCCTGCAGTTCATCGATTGCCTTGCTCTCGGCCACGGCGCCGGCGCCCTCGCGGGGGGCTCCGCCGGTGCCGAAACCGGCGCCGTCGGCGGCTTCGTGAAGGGCGTAGTTGACGGCGGGATCTCCGACGGCGTAACCGGCTTCGGGTTCCGCGTCGGCCCAGGCCAGGCTGGTGTAGGGGGTGACGATGCCGTAGCGCAGGGCCAGCTCCTCGACCTGCTCGACCAGGCTTTCATCCTCGCCCTCGAGGCGGATCTGCTCCAGCAGGAAGCCGACCTTGCGCCTGGCCCAGATCAGCTCGACGGCGTCGTTGTTCTGTTGACCGAAGTCCAGAGCGAAGTCGCGGCGGACGATCTCTCCTCCGGAGTTACCGGTCAGGGTCAGCGTGTGGACGCCGGGCTCGGCGAAGCGGCCGGCCAGGGTCAGTTGCTCGCCGGCGAACAGATCCGGCGGTGTCGGCGGGTAGAGGTCGTAGGCCCCGGCGCCGCCGAAGTCAAGCTCGAGGTCGGTCAGCACCGGCCCGTGGATCTTCTCGTAGAATCCGGTAATCGCGGCCTGCAGGTCCTCGCCGGGCTCGATGTAGACCACGGTGCCGCGCTGGACCCGCGCCAGATGGTCCAGCAGCACGGCGTTGAGGTCATGCCCGACGCCGAAGATGTAGGCCCGCGACGCGGAGTCGAGTTCCAGCACGTTATCGACGATGGAGACGTCGTCGCGCACTCCGACGGTGGGCTTGCCGTCGGTCAGAAAGACCAGGGAGCGGGGGCGTTCGTTATCGTTGTCGAGCAGCTTCAATCCGGCGCGCAGGGCGCCGTCGAGGTTGGTGCGCGCCTCGGCCTCCAGGCCGCCGACGAACTCGACGGCTCGGTCGAGATTGTCCTCGTCGGCAGCCACCAGGCCGTCGAAAAGTCCGCGGACCTCGGTGGAGAAGACGATCACCTCGAAGCGGTCACGGGGATCCAGGCGCTCCAGGCAGTACTGGAGGGCGGAGCGGGCCTGATCCAACTTCTCGCCGCGCATCGAGCCCGAGATGTCGAAACAGAAGACGATGTCCTTGGGCAGGGTGCCGTCCCGGGGTTCGGGCTGGGGAGTCAACACCAGCAGGAAGCCGCCCCCGCCGTCCTCGGCGGCGTCAGTGAGCAGGCTGGCGGCCAACTCGTCCGTCGAGGTCTTGTAGTAGAGCTCGAAGTCGCTGTCCGGCCGCGCGCCCTGCTCCCGGTACTCGACGATCACGGCGTCGTTCGTCCGCCGGGGTTCCACGGCGTGGCTGGTCGAGTAGACGTTGAGCACCGGCTGTTCAGAGCGCAGCTCGACGTCGATGGACAGCGCGGTGACGGGATCGTAGGTGAAGGCTTCGATGTCCAGGGGATAGGAGTAGTGGTAGAGACCGTCGGCGGGCTCCAGAAGTTCGCTGTAGCTGATGGTCACCGGTAGTCGTTCGCCGGGCTCCAAGACACCCAGGGAGGCCCGGAAGGCTCCCCGGCCCATGAACTCGAGCAGCGACGCCCGGCCGCCCTCACGCAGCGCCGTGGTGTAGAGCTCGGCGGCCTCCTCGGCGGGCAGGGCCTCGGCGGTAACCTCGCGGCCGTCGACGACGACGCTGAAGCGATCCACGGCGGCGTTTTCGGGCACCGGGAAGAGATAGACCGCTTCGATGGAGTAATCGTAGCGGTTGACGAACTCCTCGTAGACCTCGGTCACCGCCAGGCCGCCGTCGATGTCCACCGTCACCCGGTGCACGTCGATGGTCACCCGGATCTCCGGCGGACCCTGGGGCTCTTCGAAGTAGTAGTAGGGGACGACGACGCCGTCGGCCAGGACGGCGCCGCAGGTCAGCAGAATCGGCAGTATGATCGCAGGATTGCGCATTTCTTCCTCCCGATGAAATCAAGCTCCCACCCACGGTATCTGCCGGTGGCGGCGGGACTGGCAATAGTTCCAGACCCAGGGGCTCAAGGTCCAGGCCCCGGCTTTCCACGAAGGTGGAAGCGGATCGCTTGACGAAGAGCGGTCACGTGACCTCGTAAGCCGCTGAAAGCTGTGAGCGACGTTGAAGCCGGTATGAGGCCGGTGACCACCTGGAGGGTGAACCCGAAAGAGTGTCTCGATCTTTTGGCGTCTTCGTGACACACGTCAAACCGATTACTACTATACGTCGACGGAACGGGAAATGTCACGAAACCTATGCTACCCAAGCCCGGCGTTGCCAGTCGGGGTCGCAGCGGCTATACTGGACGGGTCGAAACCTCGGCGGGCCCATTCCGCCGGTTTACAACCCCCGGCCGGCGTTGGCACGTTTCTTGCAAAACATCTCAACGGCCACGCGGTATCGGAGCGGACGAGCGTGTTTTGACGCGACGCGCCGGGCAAGGGATTGCAAGAAACGTGCCAACGCCTCGGTTGTCCGCCGAATTGTGGTGGGTTTGCCGGGGGAGATTGTCGCCGAGGTTTCGAAACGTCCAGTCACTCAACCCCGGGAGTCGCCATGAGCCGCCTGCTTTTCTTGACGTTGCTGCTCTGTCTCACGGTATCCGCCGTCCCCGCGGCGGAGCTGAATCTAACGGTCGTCGAGACCGCCGAAGACGCCGTCGTCCCTTCGGGTGCGGTCTTCCATTCCTCGGCGGGAGGGTGGAGCCTTTACACCACGGCCGAACCGACGGCCCGTAGCGTGGTCTGGGATTCCAGCGAGGGACAGCTTTATTACGCGAATCACTACCGGCATCCCGGCGTCGAGCCCAGCGGTGTCATCGTCGAGCTGCCCGACGGTGGTTTGCTCTGCCGTTGGACCGAGGAGGATCTCTGGGCGGTTTGCGCCGACCCCAACCTTTACTACCAGCGCTTCCTGCCGCTGCGCACCGGATCGGTCAGCCCGTTTCCGCCGCGTCCTATGGCCGATCAGGATGAGTTGATCGAGTACCTGGTCAACGCCATCCGTTTGGAAACGATCGAGGACTTCGATTACGACCTGGCCGCTTTCCGCACGCGCTACGCCCACACCGAGGGCAACCAGCGATCCCAGGATTATTTGGCGGCGAAGCTGGAGGAGCACGGTTTCGACGTCACCTACGATTCCTACTTGAGCGGCGAGCTGTCCCGTCTGGACGCCGATGGACAACTCGTGGCCTTCAGCGGCGGTGGGTACGGATCCAACCCCTACTGCTTCTACTCCAATGACGGGGGAGGCAGCTTCGAGTTCTTCGGCTCCAGTGACGAAGACTCGGTCAGCGGTTGGGGCGGGGTGGTCTGCTTCGATCCGGGGACGATCCATTACGGCGCGTACAATACCTATCACCGCAGCACCGACGGCGGGGAGACCTGGCAGGAT
>WJMB01000066.1 GCA_014728185.1 Candidatus Coatesiibacteriota bacterium | reverse complement strand
GTTGGCACGTTTCTTGCAGCAGGGCGACCGAGTCTGTCTCGAACAGGAGCGTCGGATTCCGCAAGAAACGTGCCAACGCCGCCGCTCGGCACGTTGACCGTTGGTAGTGGGGCGGCGAAGGTCGGCGGTTGCCGCGGGTTGACCGGCCGGCTTGCACCAACGCCCCCTTCGGCCGTCGCTGGGCTGAGGTATCAACAGGTTCTTTATCAGCAAGATACAAATCGAAGCTCAATACTCAATTGTGTTAAGGAGGCAATACATTAGGGATCATCACACGCTCTTGAACAGGCATTTATAGTTAGGGATAATCACACAAAACTGAACCAACATTTTTAACCATAGGGAGTTGTTTCGAGTAAAGCATCCTTGAGATATGCGCCATGTATTGTGTGAACCCGTCGACGCAGCTAGCCGATACTGGTGCTAAAGTATGTAATAGAGTATTTCTAGTTTAGTAATTATTACACGTTCCTGAACAGGCGTATATTGCTAATAGCTAGTCATTATGTGCTTTATGGCTGTGTAACTTATCACTATACATGCCTGCCTGGTGGCGCAAAACCAGACGTGCTCAAAGAGGTCGCTCCTATGAGGACGCTCGGCTTCGGGTTGTCGCGAATCCTGATTTACTCCCGAGCATCCCAGATAGAATGAGGCTGAACGCTTTTAAAAACGCGACTTTAGCGGATAAACAACATTTGCATATCGAGCTGGAGCCATTCGTGAGGTGATTGTCGGCACCTCCGTTCTAAATGCCGCTCTTTTATGTTTGCGTCGTCGGTTCAATTTCAGGTGATAATCCCTTAGGTTACCCTCCCACAGTTGCTCTTAACAGGCTGCCCGACAGGATCGCCGGTTTTCCGCCTTTGTTGGCCTATTTGGTAGGTCGGGCTTGATGCCATCAATCCACCCTGAGGATAACAGCAGCTTGCTGTTTTATAAAGGATATAATGACAACATATTAGCTATATCTAGCGGTCTAGCACGAGTGATAGACCCTATCGTTTATAGAATCTTAATAGTATGCGTTACAGCTCAATATGTAGTCGCTATTTGAAGATGATTTGTGGCACTGATTGGCATTCAAAACCGTCAAGGCAAGAGCGCCGAGGAGAAAGTGAATCACTGTTGAGACTAAACACTGTTTTTTTCCACCGTGTCTCTCGTGACGCCATTCTGACGCCCCTCACCGCTCATAATGGCGTCATTGACTTACAGAATCTTTTACGATAAAGTTCAACGTTGAATACCATTCTCTTCTCTCCGCTCCTTCGACGGTTAAAACAACTCAACCATAACGAGACCCCGTGCGAATCCGGGGCGAACGAAGAATAGCGACGACAATGGAACGGATCATCATCCGCGGCGCGCGGGAGCACAACCTCAAAAACGTCGATCTGGAGCTGCCCCGGGACAGGCTGGTGGTCTTCACCGGTGTCTCCGGCTCGGGCAAGAGCTCCCTGGCCTTCGACACCCTCTACGCCGAGGGTCAGCGGCGCTATGTGGAGAGCCTCTCCAGCTACGCTCGCCAGTTCCTGGGCCAGATGGAGAAGCCCCTGGTCGATCAGATCGTCGGCCTCTCGCCCACCATCAGCATCCAGCAGAAGGCGGCCAGCAGCAATCCGCGCTCCACCGTGGGGACTATCACCGAGATCCATGACTACCTGCGCGTGCTCTTCGCCCGGGTGGGGCGGGCCCACTGTCCCCAGTGCGGACGACCCATCGGCAGCCAGAGCGCCGAGCAGATAGTCGAAGAGGTGATGAAGCTGCCGCCGGGGACCCGCTTCATGGTCAACGCCCCGGTGGTGCGCAACCGCAAGGGCGAGTTCCGCAACCTGCTCGAGGGTCTGCGCCAGCAGGGTTACATCCGCGCCGTCGTCGACGGCGAGATGCGCGAGATAGCCGAGATCGAGGGCCTGGACAAGAAGCGCCACCACACCATCGACGTCGTCGTCGACCGTCTGATCGCCAGCGAGCGCATCCGCGCCCGGCTGACCGACTCCATCGAGACCGCCCTGCGCCTGGCCGAGGGCCTGGTGGCGGTCAAACTGGTCGAGCGCGACGGCGGCGAGGGGCTCTCTAGCGCCGTCGCCGAGGCCGTGGCACGGCTGGCGGGGGAGAACGGCGACGAGGACACCGCCGGGGTCCAGTTCGACGAGAACGGCGCCGCCCTGTTCAGCGAACACAACGCCTGTACGGCCTGCGGCGTCTCCTTCCCCGAGCTGACCCCGCAGATGTTCTCCTTCAACAGCCCCCAGGGTATGTGCCCTTCCTGCGGCGGCCTGGGCTCGACCCTCGAGGTCGACCCGGAGCTGGTGATCCCGGAACCCGCGCTGACGATCCGCGACGGCGCAGTGGCCGTCTGGGGTCGCATCGACGACAACAAGACCTGGCGCCTGGCCCGCCTGGAATCCCTGGCCCAGCACTACGGCTTCGACCTGGACACCCCCTGGGAGGAGCTCTCGGAGAAGGCCCGCGACATCATCCTCAACGGCTCCGGCGACGAGGAGATCGAGTTCACCTGGGAGTACGAGCACGGCTCCGGCTCCAGCACACACACCTACGCCGGGGTCATCGACAACCTCAAGCGCCTGCACCGCGACACCAAGTCCGAGAGCGCCCGGGCCTTCTACAGCAAGTTCTTCTCCAGCCAGCCCTGCCGCGTCTGCCACGGCAAGAAGCTGCGACCCGAGGCCCTGGCCGTCACCGTAGGCGGGTACAACATCCAGGAGCTGGGCGAACTCTCCATCCAGGAGCTGCTGGGCTTCTTCAACGCCCTCGAGCTCACCGACGCCGAAGCCCACATCGCCCGCGAGCTGCTCAAGGAGGTCGCCAGCCGCCTCTCCTTCCTGGTCAACGTCGGCCTGTACTACCTGACGCTCAACCGCTCGGCGCCCAGCCTCTCCGGTGGCGAGGCCCAGCGCATCCGCCTGGCCTCCCAGATAGGCTGCGGACTGGTCGGCGTGCTCTACATCCTCGACGAGCCCTCCATCGGCCTGCATCACCGTGACAACGTCAAGCTGATCAAGACCCTGACCGACCTGCGCGATCTGGGCAACTCCGTCCTCGTCGTCGAGCACGACGAGGAGACCATCCGCTCCGCCGATCATGTCGTCGACTTCGGCCCCGGCGCCGGCCACCTCGGCGGACGCATCGTCGCCCAGGGAACACCCGAGGAGGTGATGGACAATCCGCGCTCGCTGACCGGCCGCTACCTCAAGAGCGAGCTGTCCATCCCCATCCCCAAGCGCCGCCGCCGCGGCAACGGTAACTATCTCGAGCTCGACGGCGCCACCTTCCACAATCTCAAGAACGTCGACCTGCGCATCCCCCTGGGCACCTTCACCTGCGTAACCGGCGTCTCCGGCTCGGGCAAGAGCTCGCTGATCAACGAGACCCTCTACCCGGCCCTGGCCACCGCGCTGCGCCAGACGAGGATCCCGGCCGGTCCCTACGCCTCCCTGGGCGGAATCAAGCACGTCGACAAGGTCATCGACATTGACCAGAGCCCCATCGGCCGCACGCCGCGCTCCAACCCGGCCACCTACGTCAAGGTCTTCGACCACATCCGCAGGCTCTTCGCCCAGCTACCCGCCGCCAAGGTCCGCGGCTACTCCCCCGGTCGCTTCAGCTTCAACGTCCGCGGCGGGCGCTGCGAGGCCTGCCAGGGTGACGGCGTCAACAAGATCGAGATGCACTTCCTGCCCGACCTCTACGTCACCTGCGAGGTCTGCAAGGGCAAGCGCTACAACAAGGAAACCCTCAACGTCCGCTACCGTGGCCACAACATCTCCGAAGTCCTCGAGATGGACGTCTCCGAGGCCCTCGAGCTCTTCGCCAACATCCCCCAGATCGCCCGCATGCTCGAGACCCTGGCCAGCGTCGGTCTGGACTATGTCAAGCTCGGTCAGCCCGCCACGACCCTCTCCGGCGGCGAGGCCCAGCGCGTCAAGCTGGCCCGCGAGCTGACCAAGCGCTCCACCGGCAAGACCGTCTACATCCTCGACGAGCCCACCACGGGTCTGCACTTCGCCGACATCGCCAAGCTGCTCTCCGTCCTGCAGACCTTCGTCGATAACGGCAACACCGTCATCGTCATCGAGCACAATCTCGACGTGATCAAGAACGCCGACTACATCGTCGACCTGGGACCCGAGGGCGGCGAAGACGGCGGACGGATCATCGCCCGCGGCACACCGGAGGAGGTCGCCGCCAACGAGGCCAGCTACACCGGCGTCGCCCTGCGCACCGTCCTGCCCGGCATCGACGCCAACGTGGCCTGAGTACGCCCCGGCGCGACACCGGCGGCGTGCCGTTCCGGGTTGATTGTCCCGCCCCGCGGCGGTTTTGGCACGTTTCTTGCGAACCCGATCAACAAGCTCGTGCGCCCGGCCGCTGCCGTGGGCGTCCTGGGCCGTAGCCGGTGAAAACAGGATAGCAAGAAACGTGCCAAAACCGCCGCCGGGCATGGAGTTCGTGGAACGTTCAACGACCCCGCCGGTGTCGCGCCGGCGGGACGCCGCAAGATTGTCGGCAACCTATACCCCGTATCTTTTCGAAGGCGCATTGATGAGCAAATTCCTAACCGCCGCGTTGATCATCATTCTCGTGTTCATCGCCGGTTGCGACGGCGAGGGCGGCGGGGACGGTTTCAGCTACGAGTCCGTCCAGACCGACGCCGAGGGCGTCGAGACGGCCTACACCTGCACGATCAGCGAGATGTTCGGCGGCGCTTGCTACAAGATGAGCTGGGAGACCGCCGAGGGCGAAGTGGCCTTCAGCGGCTACGGCGTGCCTTTCGGTGAAGACCTGTTGGCGGTGGGTTTCGCTCCGGCGACGCTCAAGCACTACGTCGGGGCCTACCGGATGACCGATGCCGGTCTGGCGGGCATCTGGACCAACGGGTTCGAATCCGGCGTCGAGACGATGGGTGAGGCCCCGGAGCCGCCGACGGCGCAGGACTGGGACCTGCCCCGGGAGCTGGACTTCGTCGGGACCAACCCCGACGGCAGCGAGTACGGCGGTTACCTCAGCGTGGCGGTCTTCGGCACCGGTCCCTCGCGCGGGGTGATGATCACCCAGCACGCCGGCTCCGAGAGCTACCAGGGCCGGGCGCTCTATCTGGGTGACG
>WJMB01000383.1 GCA_014728185.1 Candidatus Coatesiibacteriota bacterium | reverse complement strand
GGCCGCGGCCACCCTGGGCGGTGTGGACACTGGCGAGGTCGATCCGCGGCGCCTGGAGAGCCGCTTGCGGCTGGGGCTGCACTTCGCCGGCGAGGTTCTCGATATCTGCGGCGAGTGCGGCGGGTTCAATCTCCAATGGGCCTGGTCCTCGGGGTTTGTCGCGGGCGAATCGGCCGCCGCCGGTCGGTAGAGGGCTTGAGATGGCAATGCTGAAAGCGGATCATCCGCTGGGCCTGGAGGTCGGGGCCTGCCGTTCGCAGTAGAACCTTTAAGCATCACAAAACGTGATCGGATCAAAACAGGGCTGATCGAGAGAGCTTCACGAGCAAGTGGTGGGTGAGTAGTCGCGTTCGGCTTGAATCCCGATACGATCATGAACCGTCTTGTTACTCGATATTGGGGCAGCTATGAGTCGGGCGGCAATCGGGTGGTCGTTCTTTGCCAGCAATTATACAGGGCAGATTATCCATCAAGCAGGCCCCTTCGCGCCGCACTTGTTAACTGCTGATAAATGACAGGTTCATCTGCTACTACACGCGTATTATCAGCGGATTACAAACACAACCCGGTCCGAACAGGGTATACGATCCCCAAGGCAGTATTACGCAACATGCCGTCCCATCCCGGCAGCCGCCTTGTGGCGTGGCCGTATCTTGTACTTAGTGCCGTTCCTTGGTCTAGATACTCAGCGCCATGGCAGGCTGAAAGACGGTTATCCCGCCCGTTGGTCCGCCGGCTTCAATCAGCGAAGGCCCGATTGAAAGCTGGCTGTGGGTTGGTTCCAGCCCTTGGATCAGCCAGACAAGCATCAGTAATGAATCACCTGGGGCCGCATCCCGGAACACTCTTCAGTACAGAGAGAGAGCCCGCGATGGCTGGTTGGTCGTTGACGACCCGAGAGTAACCGACCGGGACGCCGAGGAGTGCGTAAACAGGAGCAGAGGTGTTGTGACAAGGCCGCCCGGGGGAGATCCGCGAATCCTCCTTTGGCATCACACGCGACCTCGGACCAGCCAACTTCAACTCGAAACACCGCCCCACCTCAAAAAAGCTGCTGATACGAGGCTATGCCGAATGATGCTTGGCCTGCCAACTCAACCCCTCGGCGACTGCTAGTTATATATGCATGATAATTGGTTGCTTATCATTGATGAATCGTCATCGAAGCCCGTTGCGCCAGGCAGTTGATAATGGAGCTTCGTGACGCCGTCAGGGTATCCCGGGAATGTGAGAATCCACGTACCTGCCACAAGCGGCTCGCTCGATGTGCACATCCGATTGCCTGCTGACTGCATGTCTCAGAGCGTTATCCAGTAACACCATGGTCCGTGACCATTAAGTGATCCCCTTCCTTTTTGCTTAACCGACTCATCTTGCCGTTGATGAGAATGAGTCTACACAGCTCCGCGCATTCCGGCAAAGCCGCCGGGTGCTTTTAACGCAATCTGCACCTCAGACGGACTCGATGCGTCGCATAAGGAACATGGCTTAACTGTGTTTTTGCGACTATACTTCTATTTTGGAATCAGCATTCAATAAACGTCCGAGGCCGTCGAAACCCTTGGTTATCAAAGGCGGTCTCGTTTGGCCGGCCCGTTGCTGTCAACGTGGAGAGGCTATGAAATCAACCAGCGTGAATCGACCCAGAGCTCGCCGCAGGAGCGGATTGAGCCACTAAGGAGGATGTATGGGAGAGAAGATCGCCCAGATCTACGACTTTGTTCGGGAGAAGGGCAAATTCATCGACGTGATGCGCTTGGCGATGGTCACCAAGATCACGCGTCCCGAGGCCAAGGAGATCCCCGACGATCCCGACGTGATCTCCAAGGTACGTATGGCGGCGATGTTTATCCTGGAAACCGACGATATTCCCTAGAAATAAGGAGACAACATGGCTGAGTATTCACCGAAGGTCGAATTCGACGCCGATAAGAACAAGATCACCATGGACGGCGAATGGGTGGTGCTCCACTGCCAGCACTACAACCTGGGCTTCGTCCAGATGGTCCTCGACGCCGCCGAGTACCTCGACGGCGGCAAGCTGATGTCGGACTCGGCGGAGGTTGTGGCCCTCAAACAACTGGAAAACCAACCGGGCGGCAGCCCCGAAGAGGTGCTCAACATCGCCGCCGGGATGTTCACCAAGCTCGGCTTCGGCTCCATCGACTTCAGCGGCGTCGACGAGAGCGGCGGTGAGGTCAAGGTGCCCCACTCCCACATCGGCAACGGCTGGGGCGTCAAGTACGACAAGCCCAGCAAGCAGCCCGTGGACTTCCTGGCCCGGGGCTTCATCGCCGGCGCGCTGGCCAAGGCCTACGGCAAGCCCAAGGGCGCCTACAAAGTGACCCAGCAGAGCTGCATCGCCCAGGGCGCCCCGGCGAGCACATTCAAGGTGGAGGTGGGATAATGGCGATCGATCAATCCAAGGTCATCCAGGGCGTCCACGGCCTCAAGCTCGAAGGTGACTCCAGCGGCCTGATCCGGCGCTTCGGCGTGCTTTTGAACAACAACAACGTCGATTATTACAACGATTTCTCCTTCGAGTTCGAGCGGGCCATCATCGATTCCCACGGCGCCGACTTCGCCCCCATCGCCCGGGAGCTGCTGATCTACGCCGCCCAGGACTGCGCCAACAACACCTTCTTCGGTATCATGAGCTCCGATGAGTACAAGGGCCTGGTGACGCCGATGATCGAAAACGAAGAAGACAAGGTCAAGGGCCTGGTCGCCGTCGAGAACGCCCTGGGCTGGGCCAGGGTCGAGTTCGCCGAGCTGAAACCCGGCGAAAAACTTGTGCTGCGCTCCCGCGGCGGCTACGAGGAGGAAGGCTACCGCAAGCGCTACGGCAAGAGCGACCACGGCGTGTGCTATATGCTCGCCGGCGTCACCGCCGGCTTCATGGACCTGCTCTACGGCCCGGGCATCGGACCGGAGAATCTGGGCACCTACAAGTGCGAAGAGGTCAAGTGCATCGCCAAGGGCGACGACTGCTGCGAGTTCGTGGCCACCAAGCGCTGAGCCTGGCAGCATTGAATGGGATAATTATCAACCGGGGGTCCGTGGACTCCCGGTTGTTTGCTGGATCGCTCAACCGCGCATGGCATTTCGCGGCGGGAACCTGACAAAAGCCCCAAACCGGTTGGTTCGGGGTTTTGTTTCGTCACGGACGGGATTGACGCCGCCGTCGGCTCAGCGGGTGCCGGGCCCATCGGGCAGGATGCCGCGGAACTCGGCGTCCTTGACGTCGACATATGCCTCGCTGACCAGCTCGACCACCCACTTCTCCCGCTCCCGCTGCATCTTGCCATCGAGGATTATCTGGCGCACCCGCTCGCGGTCGCCGGCCGAGGTCTGGTAGCGATCGAGAAGCTGCATGAAGGACAGCGCCCCCTCGTAGGGGCGGTCCGTGGTCAGCCCGCCCGACTCCATTTCGGCAAGCTGGGAGGCCAGCAAGGGATCGTTGGCCTGGAGTTCGCTCTGGTTGAGCTTGACCGTCTGGACCTCGAGGATGTCGGTGTACTCGGGCAGCTCGACGACGGCGGCGGGATCGTCGACGAGAAGCTCACGGGCGGCGGCGAGGGCGGCCAGGGCGCGTCGCCGGTCGGCCTCGCCGGCCTCGATCGAGAGCTGGATCTGCGCCAGATGGGCCGTTTCATCGTCGATGCGCTCCAGCATCTTGATTACATGGACGCCGTAGGAGGTGCGCACCGGATCCGACACCTGACCCTGCTCGAGGGCGAAGGCGACCTGTTCGAAGGCCGGAGTCAGCTCGCCCAGGCGACGGATGCCCATGTCGCCCTTCACCTCGCCGTATGTCTCGGCCAGTTCGAGGAAGTCTTCGCCGGCCCGGGCGCGCTCGGCCAACTCGCGGGCCTGTTCGAAAACGGCGTCCTCGGTATCTCCGCCCGGCAGCTCCCGGGCGCTGACGATGCGCAGCTTGAAAACGGTGCGCTGCTCGCCGGTCAGCTCGTGCTCCTCGAGATACTCGTCGATCTCTTCTTCGGTGATGTTGATTCGATGGTTGTACTGCTCGGTCATCAACTGGTTGATCAGCATTTGATCCCGGGCCTCGGTGCGGTACATATCCTCCAGCATCGCCTCGTTGAGGTTGATCTCGGCCAGGGCGGCGCGGAACTCCTCACCCGAGGGGTACATGGCGCGGGCCTGGGTCAACTGCTGGTTGACGGCCTCCTCGAGCTCGCGGTAGGTCACCTCGAGCCCGCGGCGTTCGGCCTCCTGCACCAACACCCGGGTCATGACCATCTGCTTGAAGACCTCGTAGCTGAGCTGCTCGAGCTCGGCCGGGCTCAGCGAGCGATCGGCCTGGGCCTGGTAGCTCTGCACGGTGGTTGAGAGCTCCGAGGCCAGCACGACATCGTCGTTGACCACGGCGATCACCCGGTCCACCAAGCCTTGATCAACGACGCTCTGGGCCGTTGCGCCAAAGGTCAACAGGGTCAGGATTGCCGTAAGGGTTATGCGCAGCATCACTATCCTTGGGAATCGACTGAAGGTCGCGAGCGCTTTGACGATGTGCTTGCCCGGAGCTGAGCTGGGCGTTGTTGGTTCTCGGCTACTCGTCCTCTTCAACGGGGGCCCGCCAGATGAGTTCATCGGCTGCGGCTCGCAGACCCTGGAGCCAGCTTTCCAGTTCCCGGGCGCTCTGCTGTTCAAAGAGGATGTTGCGGATCTCTTCGTCGACGACGTCCAGCGGCTGAACGCTCGGCTCGCCTCCGCTCTCCAGCATGAGCAGATGCCAACCCCAATCGGTTTCCACGGGGTCGGAAAGCGTCCCCGGACCGCTTTCCTCTAGTTGTTCGAGGGCCTCGAGCAGATCCACGGGCAGGTCTTCACGGTTACTCAGCTCTAGCAGCCCGCCCCGTTCGGCTTCCTCGGTGGTGCCGAGCTCCGCCGCCAACTCGGCGAAGTCCTCGCCCTCGGCCAGCCGCCGGGCGGCCTCCTCGGCGGCTGTTTCATCGGGCAGGACGATCTGGCGGAAACTCACCGGATGGTTGGTGAACTCCTCGCGGTGCTCGGCGTAGTATTCCTCGATCTGCTGCGGAGAGATTTCGATGCGGGAGAAGACCTCGACCTCGAGGACCGCGTCCCGGGTCAGCTCGTTCTTGATGCGCTCGCGCAGCAACTGCTCGCGCCGCTTGGCCGCAGTTCCCCCGGCCAGGATGACCTCGTCGGTGGCGGCCAGAGCCTGGTAGTAGTTCTCGACATCCCTCTCGCCGACCCGATCGCCCAAATCGAGTTCACGGGCCTCGCGCAGGATCAACTCGTTGTCGATCAGTTCATCTACGATCCGGGGGGGGATGGTGGTTCCGGGATCGGCGCCCATGTGTTCCCAGGCGTCCTCCTCGGTTATCTCCACGCCGTCGACGATGGCCAGCACACCCTCGTTGCCGGTGTCTTCCTCACAGGAGACGCTCCATAACAGGGCACAGAGGGCGATGATCAGCGGTGTTATCCGACGCAAATCACTCCTCCATCGGCTGGGTGCTGAGCTCCATCACGGAATCGAGCAGATCGGCGGCCTGTTCCAGATCGACGCTGACCGGATAGCGCTGCTTGAGCTCGTCGAGGAAAGCCTGGAACTCTTCCTCCTGCGAACCCATCAGAATCTGCGCCACGATAAAGTCGTAGAGTGTGGGATCGTTTTCCAGGGTTCGGTTAACCGGATCGGAGACGTCGATCACGTGCAGGATACCGTAGTAAGTCTCGCCGTCACGCGTCCCCTCGATGACCGGGCTGGTCCAGCCGGTATCGTGCTCGAAGCCCGGGCGGGTGAAATCATCGGCCTCGGGGCGTTCGATAATCGCGTTGGAGGTTGCCGTGGAAACGTCTTCGGACAACTCGGCGATGTAAACGCGCAACAGATTCGGGATGATCCGGTGCATGGGCTCTCCGGAGGCCAGACGCTCCTCGACCTCGGCCACCGAGGTGACGGGCTCCACATCGGCGGAGTAGTTGTCCGGATCGGTGACGACGGCGTGAACCTCCTCGGCCAACTCCCTGTCTTTGGTGAGGAAGAGCTGGTAGCTCAACCGCTCGTCCATCACGAAGCGATCGACATTGTCCTGGTAAAACTGCTGAACCTCTTCCTCGGTGGGCCGGGAACGGTTCTCCATAAACTCCTGGTTGAAGTACTGGGTGACGGCGGCCTCGTTGAGTCGGCGCTGCAAGCGGGCCGCCATCCGGGGTTGATCCTCGAAGCCCGCGGCCACGGCCTGTTGAAGCAACAACTCATCGTCGACACTTTTATCCACGAAGCGCTGGAGAACCTCGGCGCGGCTGTCCGGGCGCAGCATCCGGGTGTCATCGGCGGCCATCCATAAAAGCAGGTGCTGCGAGCAGTGACGCAATGCCACCGACTCGCCGTTGACGGTGACCAGGGGATCGTTTTTGTGCTCATCAAAGAAGGCAGAAAGGGTTTGATCCAGCATCTGGCGGCGCTTCTGGGCGGTCTGGGCGATCTGCTTGCCCCGGCTGTCGGGACCTCCGGGGATGTTGGCGATGCCGGCGAGGTCCTCGCCTTCCAGGGATAACAAATCTTCACGCGGAGCGATCAGCTCCTCGGCGACGGCCATCTGGTAGAAGGCGGACAGTTGACGATCCAGCTCATCAAGAAGATCCTGGTTGACATCGATCTTGGCATCACCACGCAGCTCCTCTAGATGGGCTTCGAGCATCTCGTTACGCCTCAGGGTTAAAACCTCTCCGGCGAGAAGCTGCTTCAAGCGCTCGGGGTCTTGCTCGGGAATCTCTTCGGGGTCGGCCTCTCCGACGCGGTGGACGATGTAGTAGACCCATTCATTGTACAGGTCGTAGAAGAAGGGTTCGCTGTATTCGCCGTCCTCAAGGGCGTAAAGCTTCTCGTTGCGCGGTACCGGGCGCCAATCGACGGGGATGTCGACCAGGCCGCCGCGCTGGGCCAGATAGATATCGCTGACACCCTTGAGGTAGTAAGCATCGCGGGCGACTTCGCCAAAGTCCTCACCGGCTTCGAGACGCTCGTAGGCGGCCTGGGCTTCCTCGAGGGAAGCGCACTGGATGAACCCCGCCCAGAGCCCGGTGCCCTGGTTCTTTTCGACCCAGGTTTCCAGCTCTTCCTCGGTCACGGTGATATCACTGAACAGATCCGCCTGATAAGCGCCGATGAGCAGCCTGCGCCGAATCGACTCGTAGGAGTTGACGACCATGGGATCCTCGTAGTAACCGGCCTCGCGGGCGGCGATCTCCAACAAGGTCTTGACGGCATAGCTTTCCAGGTAGCTCTCGGCGTCGGAGAGGGTGTAGATCTCCGGCTTGCGATCTTGATACTTGTAATGCTCGATAACATCGTCGATGGCGATACTGGTGTCGCCCACATCGATCACGGGCTCGCTGGAACAGCCGATGAAGCCGCTCAGTGCTGCGACGGCGACCAGGATGCCGATGCTCAAACGAATACGCGTGTTCAAGGGGTACCTCCCTTGGGTGATCTGTCGTAGAACGTCGCCTTTAATAAGCGCCGTGTTGGCGGATTGACAACCGTTTATAACACGGCCTCCGCAGTGTGTCAACGCAGGAGCCGACCGTTGAGTTCCCCGAAACGGGGTCACAACGCAGTCGTTCGCGGAATCACGGCGGCCATAGAAACTAACGGTTTTGCGTAGGCTGATGATAGCAGCTCATCTGCTTGTTTGTTCACATTTTGCGGATACGATCAGGGCTGCGCCGACTGATATCTGTGACGAATGCCTAGGGTCACTTGATATTGTCAGGTCACCCTATATTCAGGGATTATTACAAAACATTACCGACATTTTTAACCATTGAGAGCCGCATCGAGTAGGGAGCTCGATAAATGCTCGGAGGAAGCCGTCAACCCGTGCGGCTGGTCAGTTGATACAGGTTCTAAATCACACAATAGTCTGCTATTAGCATCTTACCAACTATCAGCCTCCAAAACCTTTGAACCGTACCTGCAGCCTCCGACATAGCACGACACTAAACGAATAACAAGAAGAACAAGGCGAAAAGGATTTCCACAAATCTATAGCATGACGATGGCAGCGGTATGAGCTATTAAGCAAGCATTATCGTTCGAGTCGATTTCCGGCAATCAACCTCGTCTGCTCGAAGTGTTGCGGGAAGCCGTGAAGCTGTCGGGCGCGCTGGAGAATACTTGAAGCAACCTTGCAAGAACAGGCTGCGGACAGGCTGAAAACAGGCTATTGCCTGGTATGGGACCTGTAACATCCAATTGCCTTAACGAGTCTACGCCCAAAAACGGAACATGTATCAAGAAGCCATTCTTCGATGCAGCGCTCTCCTCTATCGATGTTGGTCCATTCTATTGTGATGCTCTCAGGCTTTATTGCCCGGTATGCTGTCAGTCTACGCACATTGCCCGGCGGCGAAAAAACAGACGTGCTCCAATGGGACGCTGAGGGTCGGGAAGTCGCGACTCCTAACATACACCCGTGCCACCCGGGTATATGGAAGGTAAACGCTCTCAAATAGCGGATGGCATCATGTAACCTGATCGGACCAATTGAGCAGTGCATTCTGCAGGTGGTCGAGCGTGTTTTTATCGTCTCTGTGATTGAATCGGAACGACCTTTCCCTGATAAATAGCCTGAAGTTGCGTTTGAAGCCACCGTGATAGGCTTTGAGGCGGCGTTTGGCGTAGCCCCAGAAGTTCTCAATGCCGTTGATATGGCTCTTTCCGTTGGCGAACTCTTCCTGGTTATTGATCCTCCTGTGGTGGAAGCCGTTGAGCGATAGCTTGTTATAGGCTTTCCAGCCGCCGGAGTAGACGATCTAGTCCAGCTCGAGCTTCTCCAGCTCGGCCTCGCGATCGGCGGCGATGCGCTCCCTTAGTCGATTGTACCATTTGGATACTGTTTTCGCGGACAGGCCGACAGCTCTCGCCGCGGCTGCCGCGGGAACGCTCAGCCAGAATAAGCGAGCTATCTCTTTTTGCTTTTCTTTAGATAGCTTTGTATATCTTGGCCGGTGGGTATATTTCTTACCGCAATTCTTGCATTTACATCTGCCATCGGCCAACTTATAGTG
>WJMB01000382.1 GCA_014728185.1 Candidatus Coatesiibacteriota bacterium | reverse complement strand
TTCTTCGGCCTGGTGGATCGCGGGGAGATCATCGGCAGCGCCTTTTTGATCTACCTCTCGGTGGACCTGGGCGAGCTCGAGAAGGCCGGCCTGAACTGGTGGAGCGCCCCCTGGCACCTGCGACTGGACCGGATCCTCGACGTGGTGAAATAACCGCCAGGGGCGTCGGGTTGGTTGAATGCGAATCATCATCAAGCAAGGCCTACCCGTTCCGTCTTTGTTACTGCATACCCGGCAAAGCTAACTCCCTAGAAAGCACCAGTTGATTCACAACCGGGACTGTACTGCGATAGTGTCACATTCTCCACCTGCTTCCATTTAACCATTAGCCACGCGCCTATGATGCATTGAAGCCGATGCATATTCCAGGCCGCCCGACTTGGCAAACGAGCTAAAGCACTTGGAGACCACTGAACGGCGGCGGACCTCGGCATATCTGAATGACACTCAAACATGGGCGGTCAGCGGCTACGAGGGTGTGCAGTCGACGAGAGCTGTTTGCGGCGGTCAGGGACGAATTGATAACCCAAAGCATTTGGGCCTGTCCCGGGCTGTTTGACTGATGGGCACGCTTTATCCGGTGCCGTCTTCCAATTCAAGTCACCCGGGCGGAGCCTGTGATTCCGTCTGGTAACACCTGATCGCCGAGAATCAAACAGTCGCCGAACCGGCATAATCTATGACCCCAGCCGATCCCAAAGCCAAACAGCCTTCATCCGGCGCCCGACGCCTCGGGGCCGCCGTTTTGGTCGCCTTGCTGCTGGTGACCGCCCTGCGCCTCTTCGTCATCACACCCTACCGGGTGGCCGGTCACGCGATGGAACCGACGATGCTGGCCGGGGACTGGGTGCTGGTCAGCCGGGTGGCCTACAACTTCGGTGAACCAGTCCCCGGCGATGTAATCTGTTTCGACTCCCCGGGCGGCGGCGGCGAGGTCTTCTTCGGCCGGGTTATCGCCCTGGGCGGGCAGACCGTGGAGCTGCGCGAGGGCCGTGTTTATCTCGATGGAGCCGAGCGACCTCTCGATGAGGACTATATCGAACTGGACCGCGCCGAAGCCTTCGGCCCCCTGGTGGTTCCCGAGGGTCGGCTGTTCGTGATGGGCGACAACCGGCGCGACGCCCGAGACTCCCGCATCTGGGGCACGCTGGAGTCCGAATTGGTCATCGGCCGCGCCCTGGGGGTCTACTTCTCCACGGACCCCTACGCACTGAGCCTCTGGCCCGTCCCCGAGCCCGGAGTACGCTGGGAGCGTATCGGCCGCCGGATCGAATAGCATCGCGCCGAGAACGTCGCGCGCGGGACCTTTGCCTGAAAACGGGGATAAGCGTTCGGTTGCACCGGCGTTGGCACGTTTCTTGCAGCAGAGCGGGGCGCCTTCCGGTGCGGGGCCGCGGCACATTCCGCAAGAAACGTGCCAACGCCTCCGCGTGCGGCGCGTCTTGGGTCGGCGTCGGGAGTAGTCCCCGGCAAAGGTCCCGCGCGGTTTCCCCGCCCGCGAGTCATACCGGAATCAGACCCCATACCCAGCGGAAAGACACGTATGGTATTCAGAGGAAGAATCAGAGCCGTTGGAGCTCGTATCGGTGCGTTTATGCTGCTCGGTGCGGTCTGCCTGACCGCCTGCGGCGCCGACGACGACGCCCTGGCCGAGGCGGCCGCGCGCATCCACGCCGGCGAGCCCCCCGGCGCCGTCTGGCTGGATACAGGCCTGGATCCGGCGATGGTCACCCGGATGACCCGCCGCCTGGCCGAGGAGCCCGATGAGCGCGCCGCTTTCCTAGCCGAACTGCGTCGACGCCTGACAGAAACGCCGCCAGAGTAATGTTGAGACTCCCCTCGATCCTGCTTGCGTTGCTGGTGGTCGCGGGCTGCGAAGCCCCCGTCGAGCGGGCGGGCTTCCAGGAGGCCTTCTTCGCCTACCGCGACGCCCTGGCCGAGTACCACGGCGGTGACGAGGGTCTGTCGACGGCACTAGACGGCGCCCTTCGGCCCCTGGGCTGGAGCTACACCGAGCTGCGCGAGACCCTGGAGCGCACCCGGGCCAGCGATCCCGAGGGCTACCGGGCGCTCCACAACCTTTACCGCGCCCGTCGGGGACTGCCCGAGGAGTAGGCATGGCCGACGCCGTTCAACCCGCACCCGACCGCTCCGATCCTCTTGGAGGAGGCTTCGAGGCCCTGGCCCGCGCCCTGGCCCATGAGCTGCGCAACCCGCTCAACGCCATGCGGCTCAACCTGGAGCTGCTGCGCGAGGACCTGCACGACCTCGGCGCCGGCGAGGAGACCCTGGAGATAGCCGCCAGCCTCTCCCGGGAGATCGACCAGTTGGCCCAGATCACCACGGCTTTCCGCGACTACACACGTCGGTTGAGCCCGCGTGTCGAGGAGGTCGAGCTGGGCGAACTGTGCCTGGACCTGGTGACCTTCCTGCGCCCCCAGCTCGAGGCGGCCGGGGTGAACCTGACGCACCGCCTCACCCCGGCGACGGTGCGCGGCGATCGCACCATCCTGCGCCAGGCCGTGCTCAATCTTTTGCTCAATGCTATCGAGGCCGTCGAGCGCGGCGGGAGCATCGAGGCGACCTGCGAAGCGACGGACGACGGCGGAGCGCGTGTCACCATCGCCGACGACGGCTCCGGCTTCTCCGGCGACCCCGAGGAGCACTTCCGCCTCTTCTCCTCGACCAAGGACGAAGGCACGGGGATCGGTCTGCCCCTGGCGCGGAAGATCGCCCGGGTCCACGGCGGCGAGGTGAGCCTGAGCAACCGCCCGGGCGGCGGCGCCGAGGTGATTCTCGAGCTGGCCGCCTCCCCGCCCGCGGACCGATGAGCGCCTTCGGGATGCCCGGGGCCTTCGGACGCACCGCCGAGCTCTACCCCCTGGCCGACGGTCGTGCGGTCAAACTTTACCGACGCGGGATGGACGGCGGCCTGGAGCGGGAGCTGGCCGCCGCCCGCCGAGCCGCCGCCCTCGGCCTGCCCGTCCCGGCGGTCCACGGGGTGATCGAGCTCGAGGGCCGGCGGGGCCTCGTCTTCGACCTGATCGACGGTGAGGACTACCAGCACCTGCTGGAGTCGGGTCGGGTCAAGATCGAAGAGACGGCCCGGCTCTGCGGCAGCCTGCATCACCAGGTACATCGGAATTCAGGAGCGGAGCTTCCCTCGATAAAGGAACGCCTTGACGCTCGCCTGGGGCGTTTCGATGACCGCCTACCGTCCTCGACACTCCGCGAGGCCCGCGAGCGCCTGGACGAACTCCCCGACGGCGACCGCCTGCTCCACGGCGACTTCCACCCGGGCAACCTGCTGCGCGCCGACGAGGCCGCCGGCGGCGGCGTCTGGATCATCGACTGGATCGACGCCGCCCGCGGTGAGCCCGCCGCCGACCTGGCCCGCAGCTTCGTCCTCTACAACTTCCACGCCCGACGGCCCGACGAGCCGGCCTTCGAGCGCGGGGAGATGACGGCGCTGGCCCGGCGCTTCACCCGCTTGCACCTCGAGGCCTACGCGGAGGTCGCCGGAGAAGACCTCGACGGGCTCTTCAGCAAGCTGGCCTTCTGGTTGTTGCCCGTGGCCGCCGCCCGGCTGGCCGAGGATATCCCCGGCCTCGACGAGCTGCTGATCCCCTTCTGCAACGACTGTGCCCGAGGAGACGAGCGACGATGGCTAAACCCCTGATTTTGATCGTCGATGACGACGCCGAGGTCCGCCGGGCCCTCGAGCGCTCGATGAAGCGCTGGGGCTACGCCGTGCGCGAGGCCGCCGATCTGCTCGAGGGCCGCGAGCTGCTCTCCTCCGAGGAGATCGATTTGCTGCTCACCGACCTGCGCCTGCCCACGGGCGACGGCATGGAGCTGGTGCGCCTGGCGCGCTCGCTCTCGGCCCAGACCGCCGTGATCGTCCTGACCGGCTACGGCTCCGTCGAGACCGCCGTCGAGGCGATGAAGGCCGGCGCCTACGACTACCTCACCAAGCCGGTCAACCCCGAGGAGCTGCAGATTCAAACCGAACGGGCGCTGGAGCAGAAGCGGCTGCGCGTCGACGTCCAGCGGCTGCGCGCCCGTCTCGAAGACAAGCTCTCCCTGGGAAACATTATCGCCGCCAGCCCGCCGATGAAGCGCATCCTCGAGACCGTCGAGCAGCTCGCCGGCACCCAGGTGACCGTGCTGGTCAACGGCCCCTCCGGCGTCGGCAAGGAGCTGATCGCCGACGCCATCCAGCACCGCAGTGACCGGCGCGACGGTCCCTACATCAAGCTCCACTGCGCCGCCCTGGCCGAGGGCGTCCTCGAGAGCGAACTCTTCGGCCACGAGCGCGGGGCCTTCACCGGGGCCGTCAAGCGCCACGCCGGGGCCTTCGAGCGCGCCGACGGCGGCACCCTCTTCCTCGACGAGATCGGCGAGGTGCCCACCTCGACCCAGGTCAAGCTGCTGCGCGTGTTGCAGGATCAGCGCTTCGAGCGCGTCGGCGGCGAGCAGACCCTGCAGGTCGACGTGCGGCTGATCGCCGCCACCAACAAGGACCTCCACGCCGAGGTGGCCGCCGGGCGCTTCCGCGACGATCTCTTCTACCGCCTCAAGGTAGTCCAGCTTTCCGTTCCGCCCCTGTCCGAGCGCACCGAGGACCTGCTGCCCATGATCAGCCGCTTCGTCGCCGAGGCCGCTCAGCGCAACCGCCGCCCCGTGCGCGGCGTGACCCCGGAGGCCCTCGAACAGCTCACCGCCTACGACTGGCCCGGCAACGTCCGCGAGCTCAAGAACACCATCGAGGGTATGGTCGCCCTGGCCCGCGGCGAGGAGCTGACCGTCGGCGACCTGCCCCCCGAGATCAAGGGCCGCGTCGAGCGCCTGGCCTCCACCGGCGAGATCCGCGTCCCCGTCGGCTGGACCATGGAGCAGATCGAGCGCGAGGCCATCCGCAAGACCC
>WJMB01000381.1 GCA_014728185.1 Candidatus Coatesiibacteriota bacterium | reverse complement strand
CAGTCCCTCTCCCGGGAGCTCAGCCACAGTCTATCCATCTTCGCCGTACAGATGAACACCCCGGAGCCCTTCAGCCACTCCAGCGCCCTGGGCCTGGACCACGGCTTCGCGCCGCGTCAGGTGCGCATCAAGACCCGTCTCGGACGTGAGGGCGAACGGGATCTCGATCTATTCTTTAAGATCCCCTGGGAACGCGAGATCGAGTCCTACATCCTGGGGCGCCGCCTGGGCCTGCGCCATCAGCCCAAGCTGATCACCACGGCCGTGGAGATCCTCTCCCCGGTGGGTGAGCCGCAACAGGCGATGACATACTTCTACCACCCCGGGGAGAACCTGGCCGAAGCCGATCTCACCTCGGTGGATTGGCGGCTGCCCGACGAACTCATCGACGACGTCGCCCGGCTCCACGCCTCGACGGCCTCGGCGGCCCCTTCCTACGTGGGCCGGGGCTACCCCGAGCACGGACCCGAGGAGTATCAGAACCGCCTGCAATCGCTGAACATCGACGACGTATTCATCCTGCCGACGCTCAACGAGCGACGCGTCGAGATCGAACCCTTGCTGGGCCGGGCGCTCAGCGCCGCCTTTGGCGCCGTGGAGTCGGCCTTCGCCTGCGGAATGACCGTGACCCACGGTGATCTGAACGCCTATAACGTGATTATCGGTGCGCAGAAACCCGCCGAGGGCCGGGATGACGGCAAAGGCCGCAACCTGATCATCGACTGGGGCGACTTCGGCGTAACCACGCCCACGGTTGATCTGGCACCCTGCCTGGCCTACGATCAGCTCGAGCGATACACAACGGTGGTCCGGGGTGAGAACCCCAACTGGCCGCCGCCGGACCTGACGGCTCTGGCCTCGATGAAGCTCATCCAGGGCGTCGAGAACCTGACCCGCATCGCCCGGGGCTGGCGCGAGCAGGCCGCCTGGCTCTTCGACCACGAAACCGAGCCCGCCTTCCTGGATAACTGGCTGAACCGAATCTCCCAGGCCCTCGAACACCTGGAGTAGACAGCCGGACGAACAAACAACGGCGGACTCCCCCGGGTCCGCCGTTGTGTTAGAATCGCCCGGAAGCAGCAACCGCGGGAGGATTATGCGCGAAGTCTCCACCGAACTTGTGACCCGAACGGTCCGCGACCTCTGCCTGGAGGCGAATTACCGCCTGCCCCCCGATGTGGAACGCGCTCTGGCCGAGGCCCGCACCCGGGAAACATCCCCGGCGGGCCGCGACATCCTCGACGTCATCTGCGAAAACGCCCGCATCGCCCGGGATGAAGAGGTTCCGCTCTGCCAGGACACCGGCTTCACCGTGGTCTGGGCCGCCGTGGGACGTGAGGTCCACTTCGACGGCGACTTCAAGGCCGCCGTCGACGAGGGCGTCCGGCAGGGGTACCGCGAGGGTTACCTGCGCAAGTCCATCGTCGAAGACCCCTTCCGGCGCAAGAACACCGGAGACAACACCCCGGCGGCGATCCACTTCATGCTGGTCGAGGGTGACCGGGTCGATCTGCTTATCGAGCCCAAGGGCGGCGGATGCGAGAACATGAGCCGCATCGCTATGCTCAAACCCGCCGACGGCGTCGAAGGCGCTCGGGAGTTCATCCTGCGCACCATCGATGAGGCCGGTCCCAACCCCTGCCCGCCGACCATCGTCGGCGTGGGCGTCGGCGGCACCTTCGAACTTGCCGCGCTGCTGGCCAAGCACGCCACCGTCCGTCCCGTCGGCGAGTACCACCCGGACCCCTTCTATGCCGAACTCGAGAGGAATTGTCTCGAGGAAATCAACCAACTGGGCATCGGACCCCAGGGGCTGGGCGGACGGACGACGGCGCTCTGGCTGGCCATCGAAACCCATCCCTGCCACATCGCCAGCCTGCCCGTGGCCGTCAACGTGCAGTGCCACTCGGCGCGCTGGAAACGCGCGGTCATCTGAAAGCCGCACCATCAACGAAAACAGGAAACGGGCCGCGCGGCCCGTTTTTATTATTTAGCATCATGGAACGTGATCGGACCAAGTCAGGGCTGATAAAGAGAGCTTCAACTACCTGGTAATCGCGGCTTAGGTGCGCCACGCTATGGTTCTGATTCTATCATGCGCAGTCTTGTTACTTGATATTGAAGCAGTTATAAGTCGAGCAGCCTCGGGTGGTCATTCTTTGCGCTCTACTAAGCGGTGTAGGTTGTCCACCAATCATAACCCTTGCTGCCGCCACTTTTTGTCTGCTGACAAGTGACGGGCGCATCTGCTGCTACACCTTTATTATCAGCAAAATACAATCGCAGCTCGGTCCGAGTAGGGTATACGATCCCCAAAGCAAATGGCTGCGCTTGACAGCACCGGGATCAAAGCGCGACGCACCCGAAGGGCGACTACCCACCCAATGCAAGAAGTCTGTCGCTCGGTCTAAGCCTTGCATCATCCGGGCGTCTGATCGCATTTGCTCCACGAGCGAAACAATACTAATAAACTTCCCCCCGCCGCAACTCACAGCAGCTCGTGATATTGGTCGCGCGTGCTGCGATACGCCCCGGTGTGTCTTGGTATCCGCAGCACGCACAAGAAGCGGTAGACGAAGGACACGATCCAAACCCGATCAGCCTGGACGATCCGCGCAGCGGGCCTCTCTCAACAGGAATGACACGTCGCCCGGGACCGGCGTTGGCACGTTTCTTGCGGAATGCGGGGCTGGGTTCGAGATATGGCTCCCCCGCTCTGCTGCAAGAAACGTGCCAACGCCTTAGCGCTGGAGCGCGAGACGGATACGGCCGGACGAAAAGGCCCGCTGCGCCGGCCTGAGTGAGGCGACGCTGGTACGGAAGCGGGGCGGTGCTAGAAGAAGAGCTTGGCGAGCAGCTCGCCGCGGTGGATGGTCTCGCGCTCGGGCTCGTCCTCGCCGGTGTAGCTGAAGGTCAGGGTGAGGTTGCGGCCCAGGCTGATCGAGAGCCAGGCCCGCCAGCGGTGATCGACGCCGGGGCGGCGGTAGATCAGCGATTCCGTGGTCGGCGGACCGCTCAGACTATGCTCCCGGCGACGCCAGGATAGCTCGAGGGAGCCCCAGTCGGCCAGAGAGACCCCCAGGGCCGGGTGGAGGGTCCAACTGATCAGCTCGGAGCGTCCGGCGGGGGCGTCCTGGAGGGCGTCGCGGTACTCCAGGCGCAGGCGGGGTCTCCAGGGGCCGAAGGTCAGTCGAGGCTCGAGCCAGGCCTCATAGCGCTCGACGCCGCGCTCGGAATCCCCGGCACCGTAGTAGGCCGGTGCGCCGGAGCGCCACTCCTCGACGAAGCGCCCGCCGGCGTAGAGGCGCAAAGGAGTGAGGGGGGACAGGTCGCCGCGCAGCTCCCAGGCGCGCTCGCCGAAACGCTCGCGACGGGGCCGCAGTCGGGCGTCCAGGCCGTCGGACCAACGGAAGGAGGTGCCCAGGCCGCCCCGGGCGCTGGTCGGCCAGAGCTCGAGATCCACCCGGGTCTCGAGCTCGCCGCTAAGGGCCTCCTCGTCGAACAGTGAGGTAAACAACGCCCGATCGAGGGTGGAGCCTGGTCCGGTTCCGGCGGCCCGCATTGAAACGTCGAGCTGAAAGAGCTCGGCCCAGGCGGCCCGACTGAAACGGCGCGGGGTCAACGAGAGGGCCAGGCCTGCGGCGGCATCGACGGCGCGCAGCGGCTCGCCGGCGGGCAGCAGCTCGCGGTCGTAGTAAGCCTCGGGATCGCCGGGGTCGAAGATGTAGATCCAGCCGCCGGGATCCTCGGGATCCTCCTCGCGCCGGTAGGAGCCTACACCGTCTGGGGAGTAGACGAACTGCTCGATCAAGGGATAGCTCCAGGAACGGGCCAGCTCATAATCCAGGTCCAGGGTCAGTCCGCCCGAGGCCGCCGTCCAGCCCAGGTCCAGGCCGCCCGAGTCGGTGACACCGTCCACCTCGAGGGGCTCTTCGCGGCGATCGAAGGCGTCGCGGCGCAGGTAGGCCAGTCTGAGCCGCAGGCTGTCGCTGTGCCAGCGCAGCGT
>WJMB01000380.1 GCA_014728185.1 Candidatus Coatesiibacteriota bacterium | reverse complement strand
GGGCGGTCACTTCCAACCAGCCTGACCGAAACGGTATGCCTAAGGATACTGACTTGCTCGTCAGTTTCGTGACACATTGTCCCACACGCTACGCAACCCCGCCGCCCGCCACACCCGAGGAGACCGACCCTTGAGCCCTCCGCCCGCCGCGCCGCTGAACGACATCTTCGCACCGGGCGGACCGCTCAGCGGCCTGCTGCCCGCCTACGAACCCCGCGAGTCCCAGGCGGCCATGGCCGCCGCCGTCCACGAGGTCCTGCTCGAGCGCAACAGCCTACTCGTCGAGGCCGGGACGGGAACGGGCAAGAGCCTGGCCTACCTGATCCCGGCACTGGAGGTAGCCGGCGAGGGTGACCGAGGCGTGGTGGCCACCCACACCATCGCCCTCCAGCAGCAGCTCCTCTCCGCCGACATCCCCCTGGCCCTGGCCGCCCTGGGCACCGACAAGACCGTGGCCCTGCTCCAGGGCCGCTCCAACTACCTCTGCCTGCGCAAATTGCATCGCCAGCAGGTGCTGGGGCTCTTCGCCGACGAGGGAGCGGCGCACCGCCAGCGTCGCCTCTTCGAGCTCTCGCGCAAGGCCAAGCGCGGCGACCGCGGCGAGCTGCCCTTCGCCCTGCCCGCCGCCGAGTGGCTCCAGGTGGCCAGCTCGCACACGACCTGCGCCCACTCGGCCTGCCCCTTCCACGGCGACTGCTTCTACCAGCGCGCCCGGCGCAAGGCCCAGCGGGCCGCTCTGGTGATCACCAACCACGCCCTGCTGCTGGTCGACAGCCTGATGCGGCGGGACGAGGCCCAGGTGCTGCCCGATTACAATTTCCTGATCGTCGACGAGGCCCACCGCCTGGAGGACTCGGCCACGGGCCAGTTCGCCAAGACGGCCTCCCTGGGCCGCCTGCGCGGCCTCACCGGCGAGCTCTACAACACCCGACGCCGCAGCGGTCAATTGGCCGCCGTGGTGGCCGGGGGGAGCATCGAGGCCGGGGAGCTCACCCGGCGTTTGGAGGAGCTGCGCGCCGCCGGTGAGCGGCACTTCGCCGAGTTGGGGCGTCTGCTGCCCCGCTCCGCCGAGCGGGGCATCCTGCGGAGCGAGCTCGAGAGCGACGGTGTGCTGGGCGATCAGCTCTCCGCCGTGGCCGCCTGGCTGCGCGAGGTCGCCAAGGGGGTGGACGAGGAAGACGCCGCCGAGCTGCGCGGCGCCGCCGGTCTGCTCGACGAATACTTGTCGGACCTGTGCGACCTGGAGCAACGCCGCCTGGGCGAGTTCGTCTACTGGGCCAGGCGCTCCAGGCCCGCCGAGCCTCCGGAGCTCCACGCCGCACCCGTCGAGGTCGGCCCCCTGCTCGACGAGCGCCTCTGGAGCCTGCCCCAGCGCAGCGTGGCCACCAGCGCCACCCTGACCGTGGGGGGCGACTTCGACTACCTGCGCTCCCGGCTGAGCTTCCCCGCCGGTGGTGAGCTGCGCCTGCCCGGCGCCTTCGACTACCGCACCCAGGCCGCCCTCTACCTGCCCCGCCTGCCCGACCCCCGCAATCCCAAGTACTACGAGGCCGCCTCCGCCGAGGTCCTGCGCCTGGCCCGCCTCGTCGAGCGCGGCGGCACCCTGGTGCTCTGCACCAGCTACTCCGCCGTCAACGAGTTCCACCGCCTTCTCGGTCCCGAACTCGAGGCCCTGGGACGCAGCGTCCTCGTCCAGGGCGATCTGGACAAGAACCTGCTGCTGCGACGCTTCCGCGAGGCCGAGTGCGGTGTGTTGATCGCCACCGCCACCTTCTGGGAGGGCGTCGACCTCCCCGGCGACCAGCTCCGCCTGCTGGTTATCGCCAAATTGCCCTTCGCCGTGCCCTCGGACCCCGTCGTGCAGGCCCGATGCAACAGGCTGGAGCAGCGCGGGGTGAAGGCCTTCTTCGCCTACTCCGTTCCCGAGGCCGCCCTGCGGCTGCGACAGGGCGTGGGGCGGTTGATCCGCTCGCGCACCGATCGCGGCGTGGTGGTCGTGCTGGACAGCCGACTGCTGACCAAACGCTACGGGCGGACCTTCATCGACACCCTGCCGCCGCTATCCCGGATGACCCGCTTCGACCCGCTGGCCCTGGGCGAGTTCCTCGGCTGAATCGCATGCTGTAGTAGTCCAGGGCCGACCGATCGTTCGGCCCATTTTCGTTTTACGCGGTTGGGATTGAATCCCAACCCTACAGGGTGATACGAAGGGTTATCGCAGGTTGTAGACGGTTCATGTCAGCGGAATCACGTAGTGCGGGGGTGTGGAACTGGTTTCCCGACCCCCGCCGCGTTAGCCAATCGCATCGGTCCCGTGGACCGATTCTGTAGGAGCCGACCTTGAGGTCGGCCCGTTTTGCATTTACGCGGTTGGGATGTGGGACTGGTCCCAGAATCCCAACCCTACAGGGTAAGACGAACGATATAGATCGAGAATGAGCGGTTGCCGATGGTAGCGGGGAGATCCGCCCCGGTGGCGCGTTTCTCTCCAATACAGATGATTGGACGCATATGGAGCGGCGCGGCTAACTGATTGACAATCAAAGCCATAACGTAGGGGTCAATTCCGGCGGTAACTGGCACGATCCTTGCAGTATTGTTCGGTGAAGCGATCCATCCCTCGCCGAACGGTATTCAAATGGATAAAAGCACCTCCAGCAGTGACCGTCTGACCACGGCCTCTCCGCGGCCGCGGGGACTTTGCGCCGATTGCGTCCACGCCGAGAACTGCGAGCTGCGGCGGATGAATCCGGCGCCGGTCTATCACTGCGCCGAGTTCGTCGGCCTCGAGGCTCCGCCGGTGATCCGCGCGGTGCGATCCGAAGGACCCTCCGCGCCGCTGAGCCGCTATCGGGGGCTCTGCCGGACCTGCCGACGCGCGGAACGCTGCACCTACCCCAAGCCGCCGGGCGGGGTCTGGTACTGTGAGGAGTACGAGTAGGGTGCCTCCCGGGGAATCAGTGAGCGCGATCGATGATCCTGCTGAAGACGACGTCGGGTGCTGATGGGCGGTTGCCGCAGGTTATCGACGGTTCATGTCAACGTGATAACGTAGGGCGAGGGGGCGGGTCTGGACCCTTGCCGCCCGCCGTGTTAATAAAAAGCGGTGAAAGGCTAATAAACAATCAATCACTGCCGCCGTACAGAATGCATAGAATATTGTAGGGGCCGACCGACCGGTCGGCCCGTTTTCGTTTTACGCGGTTGGGATTGAATCCCAACCCTACAGGGTGATACGAAGGGTTATCGCAGGTTGTAGACGGTTCATGACAACGGGACCATGTAGTGCGGGGGTGTGGAACTGGTTCCCCGATCCCCGCCGCCCTATAGGGTAAGACGAACGATATAGGTCGAGGATGGGCGGTCGTCATCAATTCGCGGAGGCCCGCAGAGATCCAAATCTACGGGGCCGCCCTACAGGGCGCTGAGGGGCGGTTCTCGACGATCAGCGGCGTTCCTGCGGACCGGCGGCGAAGACGGATGACCGGTCCCGAATGTATCTCAATAAGGCCTGGTTGAGCACCGGGTGCCCCCGGAATCTGAAATCCGGCGCCGGATGCGTTAAACTTAGCTAACCCCTTTTCCCGCCCAGTTAGTCAGCTCCGGACCGCGGAGACACCGCGGGAAACACTCCAAGGTTGACACGGGGGGCTCCGTCCCCGATAATTAGGACTTTCGCAAACCAAGATATGGAATCGACCGACCGCCGGTCGGTCGGCCCGGAAGGAGAAACCCATGCGCAAGCTCAGCGCTCTACTGCTGGTCCTGCTGGCCGGCGTCGCCGTGGCCGCCCAGGCGCCCCTGTTCCAGCTCGAGGATGTCAACGGCAACAACGTCAAGCTCTCCGATTACATCGGCGATTACGTCGTTGTGCTGGATTTCTGGGCCACCAGTTGCAGTCCCTGTCTGGCCGTGATGCCTCATATGCAGGAGCTCTACGAGGAGTACAAGGACGACGGCCTGCGGGTGATCGGCATCTCCGAGGACCTGCCCCGCAACGTCTCCTCGGTCAAGGCCAAGGCTCGGGAGCTCGGCGTGACCTACACCATCGTGCTCGATCAGAACGCGGCGGCGCTCCAGGCCTACCAGGGCGGCGACGCCGGCATCCCCTTCATCGTGGTCATCGGTTACGACGGCCAGATCACCGACACCTTCCGTCGCATCCAGCCCGGCGACGAGGACAAGATCGAGGAAGCCGTCGTCGAGGCCCTGGGGCTGTAAGCGCCGGCCGACGAACCAGACGAACCGTCAGACGCTTCCCTACGCCCGAGGAGGAGGCCGCGTGCGCTATTCCATCCTGTACCTTACCCTGGCCTGTCTGCTGGTCCTAACCGGTGCGACGGCGGCCCAGGAGGAAGACGAGTACCCCGAGGAACCCGATTTCATCGTCGGCGACGGTGAGGATGTCGAAGCCGGAGACGAAGCCGCTGAGGATACCGTAGAAGAAGCCGAAGAGGAGGAAAACGCCTACTCCTATGTCATCGGCGTCGGCGACGACGAGACCCAGGTCGGCATCCAGGTCAGCAACACCGCCGAGTACAAGCTCTACGAGAGCGTCTACGACAGCGCCGCCGGCGGCAAGGTCTACGGCATGCAGACTTTCGAGGACGACCTGACGGCCAACGTCAGTATCGACAATCTCGTTCTCGGGGGCACCCTGCGCTTCTGGCAGCCGCGCTACGACGACGTGCTGACCTACTCCCGCCAGTATAAAAGCGAGCTGTTCAAGTGGTACGTCGGCTATGCAGGCGAGGTCGCCGAGGCCCGCTACGGCACCTTCTACACCACCTTCGGCCGCGGCCTGACCCTCCACCTCTACGATGATCCCATCTTCTACGACGTCGACAACTTCCTCGAGGGCTTCTACGGTCACGTCACCCTGGACTGGCTCGACGTCAAGGGCCTGGTCGGCCGGGGCAGCTACGACTTCGACCCGCTCTACACCTTCACCGACGACGTACGCGCCGTCGAGGCCAGCTTCAACCCCTTCCTACCCTGGATCGAAATCGGTGGCGGTCTGGTCAGCCAGGATCAGCAGGTCGGCGTGGACTTCGTTTCCGGAGAGGCCATCCGCAAGCCCCTGCTGATGCCCTCGGGCCGCCTCAAGGTAACCACTGACTACGTCGACTTCTACGGTGAATATGCCGCCAGCTCGGGCTACGAGCTCGAGGGGACCGAATACGTGCCCTACGACGGCGAGGCGATCTACGCCTCCCTGGTGGGTTACCTGGGCCGCAACTCCCTGCGCGTCGAGTACAAGAACTACGACCACTTCTACAATCACTGGAACTCGCCCCCCGAGGTTAGTTTCTCCACCAAGCCCCTGGACAAGTCCTACCCGGGCAAGGACGAGGAAGGCTACCTGGTCCAGCTCACCTACTCGCCGCTGATCGGTCTCTCGGTGAGCGGCGGATACTGCGATGCCTGGGACTCCGCCGAGGAGATGACCCGCACCGAGTACGGCGGCGAGGTCCGCTGGGACGCCTGGCCCTGGCACCTGGTGGCCGCTGGCTGGCTCCACGGTGAGAGCAAGGAGTACGGTACTGTGGGCGAGGCCGATTACTACCTCTACGAGCGCGACGAGATCTGGCCCGACCTCGAGGTCTCCTACATCTTCCCCACCGGTCACTCCCTGGCTCTGCACTACCGCCACGAGCTCATCGAGGAGCACGAGGTCCTCGGCGACTTCGGCGAGAACGACATCAGCGAGCAGAACCCCCAGGGCAGCCTGACCTACAACTGGCCCGAGCTGTTCAGCGCCACTGTCGGCGCCCAGTTCGCCCTGGGCGACCTGCGCACCCTGGACGAAGGACGCGACTACTGGATCACCGGCGAGGTGACCTTCCACCTGGGTCCCAACCACGATCTGTCGGTCTTCTACGGCAACGAGCGCGGCGGCCTGGTCTGCTCCGGTGGCATCTGCCGCGAGGAGCCGCCCTTCGACGGCCTGCGCGTGACCCTGGAGAGTCGCATTTAGTTCCACCGTCGGCCTGGATCAATCCAGCCCGGACGAAGAACCGGTCCTCGAGGGGACCGGTTCTTCGCTTGCACCATCAACGCAATGGGGCCGGGGCAGCTTGGAATCGAGATAATCACGGTTAACGAGCTCGGGTCGTAGCTGGCGGGGGTGCGCCTCCCTCCTTATTGTGCTATATTACTACCGGGTGAGTTCCCGTATCATGGATCACGCTTAGAGCATGTTTAGTGTATGTTTAGCGCATGTTCGATGGGTACGGTTCGATGGGTACGGGTTCCGCCGGAGTCGATACACGGCGTGGATGATCGGCAGCGAGAAGGCTGTGAGGTGCTATGATGACATGCCATTCAAGACGCGCAGCGGCCCTGTTACTCCCGGTCGCGCTGGTGCTGCTCGTTTCGAGCTGCGATCTTTGGAAGGTCCCCACCACTTCCGATCCCCGGGACGGCGAGTTCCTGCCGCCCACCGACCCGCGCTCCGTTGTCGAGAACATCGCCTGGTGCTACAACAACGCCGATATCGACCGCTACACGCTGCTCCTCGACGACGACTTCACCTTCTACCTGGACCAGGACGACGTCCAGGACTTCGGCCTGCCCGAAAGCTGGGGCTACGACGAGGAG
>WJMB01000379.1 GCA_014728185.1 Candidatus Coatesiibacteriota bacterium | reverse complement strand
GACCAGGATTACATCTACGACGAGATTGAGCTGGAGGCCGTGCCCGTGCGCGTTGACGGCGCCGACGACGGCTCCTTCGACGAGGGCGACGCCCTCTACTTCTGGGGCGAGGACGCCCTGGCCTGGGACCTGCCCGATCCCGACGAAGCCCCCGAGGGCGCGGAGGTGCCGCCCAGTCGTCGCAACCACTACAGCGATTTCGGCTACTACTGGCTGGTCCTCGAGGATGATCCGCTGCGTTTCTCCGAGCGCGACGCCGCCGTCGACGACGAGGTCAACCTTTCCCACCTGCAGGGGCGGGTACACTTCGAGCGCGACAACAGGTCCCACGCCCGTTTGGAATTCAACCCCGAAGGAATCGATTTCTACTGGGACAACACGATACCGGAGAACCGGGAGTGGACGATCTCGGTCGAGCTGACCGGTTACTACGCCGCCGGCGGTGAGAGTCACCTGGCCCAGCGTATCCGCGCGACCTACTCCGGCGGCACCGGATTGGTCAGGCTCTACACCGGTTCCGACGCCGAGCCCGACAGACTGATCGACGGCTTCACGCTGACCAGCTCCCTGGTCGTCGTCGAGCGCTGGTGCTCGGTCGCTCCCGAGCTATTCACCCCGGGCAACAACAGCTTGACCTACTATATCCAGACCACCGGCGACGCCCGCCTGGATTCGGCCGTCGACGCCGTCGACGTGCTCTACCCCCGCGATCTGCGCGCCCGCAACGGCCTGTTGTCGGTCTGGGGCGGTTTCGACCAGTCGGGACGCCACCGGCTGGAGGCCGAGGGACTGACATCCGACGAGATCGCCGTCTGGGACACCACCCGGGGCGAGGCCCTGGTCAATTACGAGTTGGCCGGCACCGAGGGCTACCGCGATGTGATCTTCGCCTGGGATGTCGAGCCCGACGCCCATCTTGTGGTGGCCGATCTGGAGCGCGCCGCCGAACCGCGTGATATCTACCCCGACACTCCCAGCAGCCTCCACGAGACGACCAACGTCGACATCATCTATATCGCCCACCCCGACTTCATCGCCAACCTGGACCCCCTGATCGATCTGCACGCCTCACGGGGCTACTCCGTGGAGGCGGTGCGTGTCGACGACATCTACGACGAGTTCAGCGGCGGCCGGATGGACCCCGTCGCCATCCGCAGCTTCCTGGCCCGGGTCTACGCCCAGTCGACCGATCATCCGCCCGTCTACGTGGTCCTCGTCGGCGACGGCAGTTACGATTACCGCGATTGCGAGGGTATCCAGAGCGGTCCCCTGTGGCGCGACTTCGGCGAGAACCTCATCCCCCCGCTGTATACCTATGTGCCCAGAGCCAACGCCTACTACCCTTCCGATAACTACTACTCATCGGTATTTCCAACCGAACCTTCAACAATGACGCCCCAGATGGCGGTGAGTCGGATCAGCGTGGTGGACGCCGCCGAGCTGGAGACCATCGTCGAGCGCGGCCTGTCCTACGGCGGACTGCCCGCCGGTCCCTGGCAGATGCGCAGCGTCAGCGTCAGCGACAACTCCGAGGATGTTGATTACGGCAACGGACCATCCAACGATATCGACTTCGATTACTATCCCGAGGAGATCGACGAGCTATACGACTCCGCTTCGACCTATAACGACAAGATATATCTGACCGGTTTGGGAATGGCCCGCACCGGTCTGGACCAGTACAATTACGAGAACTACTCGCCCACCCAGTTGCGGCGGGCCGCCCGGGAGAACATCACCCCGCTGATAACCGAAGACGAATCCGGAGCGCTTCTTTACAGCTACTACGGTCACGGCGCCTGGAACACCTGGACCACGGAGCTCAGCTTCACCCAGCGCCCGCCGCTGCTACCCGACGTTCCGCGTTGGTCCAAGAATGAACCGCCGCTGTTGATCCTTTCCACCTGCTCCCTGGCCGATTTCGATCGGACCAAGAACACCACCGAGGAGCCGGAGAGCCTCTGCGAGCTGCTCAACCGCATTCCCGGCGGTGTGGTGGGCGCCGTGGCCTCATCGCGGCTGACCAGCGGCGGCCTCGCACAGAGGTATCACAGGACCTATCTCGACGGACTCTTCCATCCCGAGGATCACCTGGAGACGTCCAACATGGGGTTGATCCACCTGCGCACCCTGCTGGCCACCGGTAGCGACAGCCACTGGGAACGCTGGGTGTTCTTCGGCGACGGTCCCCTGTCCCTGCGCCGACCCGTCGAAGGCTTGAGCCTGGATTTGCCGTCGGCTCCCTCGGTTAGCCGGGGCGAGGTGATAACCGTCGGCGGCGAAGTGACCGACGGCTCCCTGGGGATCGACACCGTTCACATCGTCGCTTACGACCGCCCCCAGATACCCTACACCTGGAACGCCGCCCGGCTGTTCCGGCCCGTGGTTCGGGTGAGCGCTCCCGTGGTCGACGGCGCCTTCGAGGCTCAGCTCCCCCTGCCCTGGAAGATCGACG
Organism: Candidatus Coatesiibacteriota bacterium; assembly: GCA_014728185.1. GTDB lineage: Bacteria > RBG-13-66-14 > RBG-13-66-14 > RBG-13-66-14 > RBG-13-66-14 > WJMB01. The sequence continues at coordinate 8,286 of WJMB01000379.1, read as the reverse complement.
ACGACCTCAACCCCGAGCTGGCGCCCCGACCCAGTTTGGAGCGCTCAACACCCCCCGCCCAAGTGGGTGGGAGAGGCGAAACCTCCGTCGATCCATCGAATAATCTCGACTATTACGGTCTGGAGATCCACGCCTGGGCCGTCGGCGCCGACGGAACCACTCTGGCCGTCGATGGTCCCTGGAACCCCGGCGGTGGATCGATCTACGAGGGCCTGCCCATCGTGGGCGGCAACGACCCGCCCGACGACAACGAAGGCCCCGTGGTCGAGTTCACCTTCGATGACGGTGCGACCGCTTCGGGTGATCTGGTTGACGAGGAGGTAGATGTACGTATCGACCTCCAGGACCCCCACGGCATCCTCACCGCTCGCTCCGATGGCGGACTGGGCGGGATCGGGGGCGAGATCGACCGGCCCATCGTGCTGATCTGCGCCGCCGACGGACACAGTCTGGAGCTGGACCTCACCGAAGCCTTCGAGCCCGAGCCCGGCGACTACACCCGTGGCGGCGTCGAGCGCACCCTCGAGCTGCCCGCCGGCGACTACACCCTGACCCTGGTCTGCTACGACCGCTTCGGCGAGCGGGGCCTCGGCAGCGCCCAGTTGCGCGTCAGCGACGAGCTGACCCTGGAGCAGGTCCTGGTCGTGCCCAACCCGGCCCCCGGAGCGACGGCCTTCACCTTCATCGCCAACCAGCGCCCCGACTCGGCGCGCATCCGCATCTACACCACGGCGGGCCGCCTGGTTCGCACCCTGGAGCCACGGGCCCTGCAAGCCGGCTTCAACGTCGTGGAGTGGGACGGCGCCGACGAGGGCGGCCGTCCCCTGGCCAACGGCGTCTACCTCTACTCCGTCGAACTGAGCAGCGGTGGGGAGTCCACCGAGGTCTTCGAAAAGTTCATCATGCTGCGCTGACACGCTTTCGGTGGTAGGATGTCGTCAGCGATATGTATTCGCGCCCACACCGCCGCCGTCGATTTCTACCGCTTCCTTGACTGGGAGATCGAAGAGCGGATCACCACGGGCAAGCCCCCCGGTAGACGCCCCATAACCAGGGTGAGCCCGGCGACCTCGGCAAAACCGCACCGGCCGCGGTAGGCGTCCCGGGCTAATGATGGTGAGGTTTTGGCACGTTTCTTGCGGAAACCAGGGTGGCGCCGGTCCGCGGTCTCTCACGGCCTTTGCAAGAAACGTGCCAAAACCGGCGCCGATCAGTGACGCTCTGCTTTATCTTTTGCCGAGGTCGCCCGCCGGGAGCCTTCACTGCTAAACGCCGGTAGCGGTCCGCCCCTCCTCCCTCGGTATGCCGGAGCCTATTCCGGCCCGCCCAAATGACCCTCGACCCCTTTCGGGACGCCTTGCCTCAGAAGCCGGGAGCGACGCCGTGAAACTCCACCACCTGCTGATTCTGTTACTGGTTGCGACGACGGTCGGTGCCGAGGAGACCCTCTACGCCGGGGACTACCTGACGCCGGGCTTCGGTGCCCGTCCGCTGGCCCTGGGCGGGGCCTACGGCGCCCTGGCCCTCGACGCCGCCGCTCCGGCTTTCAACCCCGCCGGGCTGGCCTACGCCGGGAGCTACGGCGGCCTGTTCATGCACTCCAGCCGCTTCGATAATCTGGTGGTCTACGACGCACTGAGCGGCTTCTACAGCCTGGGTGAAAAGGGCGGCACCTTCGGCGCGGCCTGGATCCGCAGCGGCGTCGACGACATCAAGCTCACCCGCTGGGACGACGACGGCCGCCCCGAGGTCTACGACGTCGTCGACACCTCGGCCAACGCCTTCTATCTCAGCTATGCCCGGGAGCTCCTGCCCAATCTCAGTCTCGGAGCCACGCTCAAGTACCTCCATGACGACGTCGCTGCGGCCACCGCCGACGGTTTCGGCTTCGATCTGGGCCTGCTCTGGCGACCGGCCCCCCGGGCCGTCCTCTCGCTGACCGCCCACGATCCCTACACCTACAAGGAGTGGTCCAACGGCACCACCGACGTCTTCGAGCCCCGCCTGCGCCTGGGCGGCGCCTGGGGCTTCGATCTGGCCGACATCGACACGGTGCTGACCCTGGTCGGAGACGCCGAGTTCATCCTGTCCGACTACGGCGAGTCCGCCCAGTTGGACCTCGACGGCCTCGGTCTGGACCTCCACGGCGGCGTCGAGTTCACCGTGGCCCGGGTCTTCTCGGCCCGGGTGGGAGCGGACCGGGGCAAGCTGACCCTGGGCGGCGGCGTGGCTCTGTGGGGAATGAGCCTGGACTACTGCTGGCTGTCCCACGAGCTGGGCGACACCCACCGGGTCAGTCTATCGGCGGCTTTTTAAGCGAAACTCGCACGGACCCGGCACCGTATGCTAGAATATGCGGCCCACTCGGCGGATACCGCCGGAGGGAGAACAACGAACGGATAGGCGCCGGTTGATCGACGCCGGTTGATCGCGATTTTCTCCACCGGCCGTGTCCTTGGCAGTTTTTACATCCCGCCGCGATTACCGGCATTCCGACGGCGGAGTCAGGAGAGCATCATGAAAGCCCGAGCCCTCATCCTGCTGCTTACCAGCCTGCTGGCCGTCGCGGCCCTGGCCGACGCGGTCACCATCTCGGCGCCCTGGCTGGTGATGGATCCCGGCGCCCGGGCCGGCGGGATGGGCCGGGCCTTCACCGCCGTGGCCGACGACGTCTACGCCACCTACTTCAACCCCGGCGGTTTGGGCCTGTTCAGCCGCCGCCAGGTGGGCATGATGCACTCCGACCGCTCCATCGGCGAGTACGACATGTACTACGAGTACCTGGGCGGAGCCTATAACCTGCCCGACATCGGCACCTTCGGGCTCTCGGCCATCTACCACGACACCGGCCTGATCCCGATCACCAAGGACGACCCCCAGCCCCTGGGCTACATGAGCACCTATTCCTTCTCCATCGGAGCCTCCTACGGCTATCCGATCATCCCCGACGTGCTGGGCGTCGGCGGAACCGTCAAGTACGTCTACGAGCACCTGGCCGACGACGCCACCGCCGGGACCGTCGGCGGCGACTTGGGCGTGCTCTGGCGCACGCCGCTGCCCAAGCTCTCCCTGGGCGCGGCGGTGATGAACATCGGCGGCGACCTGGACTACTCGGGCGGCGGCGAGGACGCCACCGACACCGCCAGCCCCCTGCCGCGGATGCTCAAGCTGGGTCTGGCCTACGAGGTGCCCTTCACCGAGCGGGTCGACCCCGACGACCCCGCGAAGACCACCAAGCTCAACGAGCTGCGCTTCGCCTTCGACTACACCAAGTACTTGGTGGAGCTGGAGGACGACTTCGCCACCGAGATCGGCGAGGCCGCCCTCAGCGCCGGCGCCGAGTACTGGTACGCCGGCATCGTCGGCCTGCGCGTCGGCTACTACTACGAAGAGGACGCCAACCTCCAGGGGACCAGCTTCGGCGTCAGCCTGCGCTACGCCGGCTTCCAGTTCGACTTCGCCCAGGTGCCCGAGGGCGAGCTCTTCGGGATGAAGAACCGCTTCAGCCTGAGCTACATGTGGTAGACGAACCATTGCCAAAAAGTGCGACGAGGGCCGCGGTCAGGGCCCTCTTCGCGCGGGACTCCATCACAGCGCGTCGGTGTTTGACACTGCACCGCCGGTCGCTTATACTCCTTCGTTCCACAGCCTTGAAGCACGGACCGGCGGGGTTTTCGCCCACCGCCGCCGTGAGCGCGTTTTCGGAGAGACCATGCCCACCTACCGTTTTCGCTGCGCGGAGTGCTCGGAAGAGTTCGAGCGTTTCCTGTCCATCACCGCGCCGGATCCGGAGAGCTGCCCGCTCTGCGGCGCCGAGGGTTCAATCAAACGCCTGCCCGCGGCCGGCTCCGGTTTGATCTTCAAGGGCGGAGGCTTCTACATCACCGACAACCGGCCCGAGTCCTACAAAGAGGCCGCCCAGGCTGAGAATAAGGGCGACACGGACAAGGGGAGCGCTTCCGAGGCCTGCGAAAGCTGCCCCGCCGCCGAATCCTGCGCCGAGCGAGACTGATCTGCATTCACCAGTTTTCCACCACCCCGACCGGGACGTCGCCCGACGTCGCGGTGTGCGACCCCGGGAGCACCCCCATGCCCAAGCGCCTGATTGCCTTATCCCTTATCCTCGCCGCCCTGCTCGCCGCCGGCTGCGGTGAATCCTCCGACGCCGTGGCCGAAGTCGGCGGCGCCGCCGTGACGACCGACGACATCAACCAGATGGTCGACGCCCTGGGCACCCAGGGCCAGCAGTGGATCGCCGGCGAAGACGGCCGCCGAATGCTCATCGAGGAGCGGATCAACGAAGAGATCCTCTACCAGAGCGCCCTGGATCAGGGCATCGATGAGCTGCCCGACATCAAGGCCCAGATCGACCGCGCCGTGCGCAACATCGTCATCGGCTACTTCTACCGGATAAGCTTCGCCGACCTGGGCTTCACCGAAGAGGAGATCCAGGCCTACTACGAGGAGCACAAGGACGAACTGACCACGCCCGCCCAGGCCCATGTGCGCAGCCTGACCTACCCCACCGAGGGCGAGGCCCGCCGCGCCCTGGACCGTCTCGAGTCGGGCACCGGCTTCGACGAGCTGATCGAGGAGCAGAGCGACGACCCCAACGCCGGCCGCCAGATGCTCTTGAGCGACAACTCTCAGAACGCCCCGGGCAAGCTGATCGAGGCCGTCTTCTCCGCCGAGGAGGGCTCCATCGTCGGTCCCGTCGATTCGGCCGCCGGGTTCCATCTGGTCATGGTCGACAAGCTCGTCCCCGGCGAGGCGATGAGCCTGGAGCAGGCCCGGCAGACGATCGTCGAGAACCTGCTTGTTCCCGAGGAGGACCTGCGCGCCTGGTTCGAGGAGAACCGGGAGCAGTTCGCCCGTCCCGAATCGGCCCGCCTGCGCTTCATCCTCACCGACGATCAGGCCGCCGCCGAGGAGCTGGCCGCCCGGCTGCGCGCCGGAGCCGACTTCGCCGAGACCGCCCGCCGCGAGAGCATCGATCCGGTGACCGCGCCCAACGGCGGTCTGGTTCCCGCTCTCTACAACGGCGCCCCCAGCATCCGCGGCTTCCAGCAGTCCGAGGACGTCGAGGCTTTCACCGAGGCCGTCTTCGCCCTGGAGGCCGGTGAGATATCGGATCCCCTCGAGCTGAGCCGAGGCTGGGCCGTGATCCTCGTCGAGGAGCTCCAGGAGGCCCAGACCCCCGACTTCGAAGAGGTCCGCGAGCAGGCCAAGAGCCAGTTGATGCGCGAGCGGATCACCGAGCGCGAGAACGCCTTCTTCAGCGAGCTCGAAGAGAGCCTGGGCGTGGAACGCAACCAAGAGATGATCGACACCTGGATTGAGAACGGCAGCTTTCTGACAGTCGAACCGGCCGCCGCCGGTGATGCAGCTCAATAGGAGGTAAGATGCGCACCCCGTACCGGTTTACTGTTTCGCTACTCTTGTTGGTCGCCCTGGCGACCCTGAGCGCCGCCGCCGAGCCCGGCGACGAGGTCGTCGTCGAGATCGGTGACGATGTGATTACCGTGGAGGAATTCTGGGCCCAGGTCGACGCCCTGCCGCCCCAGTACCAGACCATGGTCAATTCCGAAGAGGGCCGCCAGGCCTTTCTCGACCAGTTGATCCAGGAGCGGGTGCTTTTCCAGGCCGCCCTGGAAGAGGACTACGAGGACGATCCCGAGATAGCCGAAGAGATCGAACGTATGCGCATCCGCACCCTGGCCACCTTCTATTTCCAACGCCAGGTGGGCGAAAACTACGGCTTCACCCGGGAAGAGCTGCGCGAGTACTACGAGGAGAATCCCGAGTATTTCCTCACCGACGCCCAGGTTCGCATGCGTCACCTGCTCGTCGAGACCGAGCGGGAGGCCCGCGACGCCCGCGAGCGCCTGGTTGCCGACGAGGTCTCCTTCGCCGACCTGGCCAAGGAGATATCCCTGGACCCCAAGACTCGACGTCTGGGCGGGATGGTCGGTCTGGTCACCCAGGACATGCCGATTCCACAACTGGGTTCCGTCGAGGCCCTGCAGGAGGTCATCTTCGAGCTGCCCGTCGGCGAGGTTTCCGAACCGATCGAGAGCGAGATGGGTTGGCACCTGCTTCTCATCGAGGAGCAGATCGAGCCCAAGCCCCTGGAGTTCGAGCGCATCATCGGCCGGGTGGCCGATCAGATGCTGGTCCCCGAGGAGCAGGCCCTCGATTACTACCAGGAGCATCAGGAGGAGTTCCTGAGCGATCCCCAGGTCCAGGCCCGGATCATCGTCTGCTTCTCCGAAGAGGAAGCCGAGGCCGCCCACAAGGCCCTGGTGGCCGGTGAGGAGCCCCGCGAGGTCGCCCGGGAGTACAACGAGGACGAGCGCACCAAGGCCGACGAGGGCCTGCTCGGCTTCGTCAAGCGCACCAGCCCGGTGCCCGCCCTGGGTCGCCAGGCCCGCGAGGTCCTCTCGGTGGCCTTCGACGAACTCGATGACGGCGGTTACTCCGAACCCATCGAGATCGACGAGGCCTGGGTCGTTATCGTCCGCGAGGCCTTCCGCGACTCCGGGGTGCGCCCCTACCCCGAGGTCCGCGGCACCATCCGCGGTCGCCTGATCAGCGAGGAACAGCAGCTCCGCGTCGAGAAGTTCTTCGAGGAGCTGCGCGAGCGCTTCGACGTCGAGGTCGACCAAGAGGTCCTGATGACCGAACGTCCGCCCAACGAAACACCGGAGGAGCTCTACGCCCTGGCCGAGGTGGCCCCGCCGCCGACGGCCATCGAGCACTATCAGGACATCCTCGACTTCTACCCCGATTCGCCCGAGGCTCCCAAGGCCCAGTTCATGATCGGCTTCCTCTACTCGGATCGCCTCAAGAACTACGACGAGGCCGAGGCGGCCTTTAACGCCTACCTGGAAAACTGGCCCGAGGGCGAATTCGCCGACGACGCCCGCTATATGCTCGAACACATGCGCGACGATGATCCCCTCATCGAAGAGGATACAGCGGATTCAGACGAAACAGCCGAGGAGTAGGCCGACGATGGAAAACGAAGAGGTCGTCCGACCGACCAGAACCGTCTATACGCCACCCGAACTCACCGACTACTACGAGCTGTCCCTGGACACCATGCTCGAGCAGCATCTGGACCGCTACGAGTTGGTGATGCGGGCCGGCGCCCTGTCCCGGGAGGTCAACGCCGCCCGGTTGCAGTTCAGCGTTTCCAGTCCGGAGAAACCCACCAAGGTGGCCCTCAACGAGATTCAGTACGAGAAGACCTTCGAGCCGCGCACCCCGAGTGATCTCCAGTACGGCCATGCGCGCTTGAAGAGGACCGCCGCGGGTGAGGATAAGGAATCTCCCGATGAAGCACAGACCGAAGAAACGGGTAAAGCCGAGGCCGGTCAAGAGAAATCAGCTGGAGATTAACCGAGCGGTGATCCGCTAGAGATCATCCGGACTCGCGATACAACAACTACGCAGCGGGGGCGTCCGTGAATGGACGCCCCCGTTTTGATTACCACAGGTTATGTGTACGGTGGTAGCCGATGGCTACAGCGTTTGTCTTTAATGCTCCAGGGCCTTGATCGAACCCCAACTGGACTCGACCACACTGCTCTGCCACTCGCCGAGGTCAACCCGGGCACCCTGCACGACGTTTTTGCCGTTAAAACTCTGCACCACAACGTAGCCGACCAGGTCTTCGGTTTTCCAGACGGTGTCTACGTTGAATTCCTCGCGGTGGTAGTGCACTCCGCCGTCGTCGGGACAGAGCCAGCCCGGATAGTCGGGTTCGACCAGGCGCATGCTGTAGTCGTAGTGGCGGCCGCCGGCGAAGAGATCGTTTTCGCAGATGATGAAATAGGCCCGGTAGGCCTCGTCGGGGACGCTGTCGGTCCACTCGAAGCGCGCATCCAGGTAGCCGTCGGAGCCGGTGATATTGCCGTCGAGGACGATCTCCATCGGCGCCGGGACGCTGATGCGGCTGTTGACGTAACTCGAGGACTGGCTGTAGTTGATCGCTGTACCATCGCAATAGGTGGCCGGCACGGCGTTGACGCCGTAGAAGGTTCGACGGTTGTTGTTATCGACGGTATTATAGAGATAGAGCGGATCTGTTCCGGGCCAGCTCATGTGCCAGACGATCAAGCCCATATCGTCGTGGTAGCTGCCGTCGGCGGCCAGCCAGGCGGCGTCGGCCGGCGGACAGTAGCCGCAGCCCGAGTTGGTGAAGCCCTCGAGGATCACGAAGCGCTGGCTGGCGCCGGCTGATCCGGCCAGGATGACCAGGAAGAGCAGAACAAGTATGGTTCG
>WJMB01000065.1 GCA_014728185.1 Candidatus Coatesiibacteriota bacterium | reverse complement strand
GAGCGTCTGCTCATCGACGACGTCCAGGGCCAGGAAGCGGCCGCCGTCGCCGGAGTTCAGCACCTGCCAATCATCGCCGCCGTTGACGGTGCCATAAAGATACTGTCTATCGCCGACGATGAAACCGGTCTGGTCATCGGCGAAGTCGACGTCGTAGAAGTATTCGCTGAAGCCCAGCTCGATCTCCTCCCAGACGTCGCCGCCGTCGGAGGAGCGCAGCACGGTGCCCCGGGCGCCCACGGTCCAGATTTCACCGTTGACGCACTCCACCCCCCAGAGCAGGTCCTCGGTACCGGTGTCGCGCAGTTCCCAGGTGCGGCCGTCGTCGACGCTGGTCAGCACGGCGCCGCCTGCGCCCACGGCGGCCAGCAGACCCGGACAGCGATCCAGGGCGTAAAGGGATCCCTCGGTGGGCGAGGGGACCTCGGTCCAGCTCACTCCGCCGTCCTCGGTGTAGGCCAGGATGCCGTCGCCGCAGACCCAACCGGTGTCGGCGTCGTCGAAGTGGAGCCCCCGGGCGGTGCCCGTCCAGCCGGTTTGAACGACCTCCCAGTTCCCGCCGCCATCGATGGTGCGCAGAATCTCGCCGTAAGCACCCAGCCAACCGTGGTTCTCATCGAGGAAGAACATCCCGCGCAGGTAGTGTCCCGCCGTGGTCTCGTTCATGTGCCAGCTCGCGCCGCCGTCAATGGTCTCCACGTAGGTCAGCCCCACGGCTCCGGCGCGCTGGGCGTCCAGGCCGACGATGTCCCACAGCGCCACGCTGCCCGCGCCGGAAAGGTGGTAGTCGTGGAATTCGGGCTCGTAGCCCCAGGAGGCCAGCTTGGCGTAAAGCAGGTCCGCGGCCTCCAGGCAACCCGGCGCGAAGGAGTAGCGGGTGTCGATCGCGGTCAGGTCCTCCAGCTCGTCGAGGTAGGCGTTCCAGGTAATCTCGGCCAGCAGGGACGGATCGACGGAGCCGCCGCCGAAGGGCTCGGGTGGGACGTCCAGCAGACCACCCGGTGCTTGCTCGTCCAGGGGAGTGGGGTAAAGCAGAACCAGCTCGCCGCCGGGTCCGCCGGTCAACAGCCTCGGCGAGCGAATCAGCCGGACGCCCTCGCCGCTCCAGACGGTCACGGCTCCCGGGGTCGGGGGATCGCCGTAGGTCAGATAATAGTATCGGCCGGGTTCGAGGTCCTCCAGGAAGACGCCCTCGGCTGCGTCTTCGGCGAAGCTCTCGGCGGCGCATAGCCAGACGTCCTCGAGGGGCACGGCGAAGAGGGCCTCGGCGGGTCGCTCCCCGGCGATGAAAACGGCCGGGGTACAGAGCCCCCCGGCCGCGATGCAGAGTAGAATGATCAGGCTGGAGCGCATCGGCCCCTCCCTGTTGTCTGTGGAGTTCAGCGGTAGACGTACTCGAGAATGCGGTTATACTCGGCGTCGGCTGTGCCCAGGACCAGATAGAGGGCCGTGGTGAAATCCTCCTGGGAGAGCTGGGCCGCCGGCATCTCCGCCTGGAGCTCGACTTCGTCGACGGAGTTGATGACCGCCTTGACCAGGTAGTTCTCCAAGCCGATGGCCAGGAGTTCGTCCTTCAAAGCGTTGAGGTCGCCGTGGCTGTGGGGCGGGATGGGCGCGATGACGGTCTGGAAGCAGACGAAGCCCTGCTGGGTGTAGATGATGCAAGGGATGGCGCCCATGTTGTCGCCGGTAGTGCCCAGGTACCAGGTGCCGGGTTCGTCGTCGTAGGTGACGACCTCGAAGCCCTCCTCGGCCAGCCAGGCGTCGATGTCGGCGTTGAGGTCCTGCGCGACGCCGACGGCGGCGAGGATCACGATGCAAAGCAGCAGCTTTTTCATCCTCTGACTCCCTCACCTGTCACCGCGGGACCGGCCGAGATGAAATCGGCTTGCCGGTGAAAGCGGGCGGGATAGGCTTTAATCCAACTCGAGACGCTACTCGCCGCCGCCGGTGTCCGGCATGGTCGTGCCGCCGGGAACGGCGGGTTGCGCAGCGCCCTCGGTGCTCGGCTCGGCGGGCTCGGCGGCTTCCTCGGCTTCACCGTCGGCGGGTTGGCCCTCGCCGTCCGCTGCGGCCTCTTCACCCTCTTCGGCGGCCTGATCCTCGATGGGGGCCACCGTGGTGTTGGGGGATGAGTAGATGAAGGCCAGACCCAGGGAGAGCAGCATGAAGCCCACGGCCACCCAGCGGGTCAGCCTGGACAGGAAGGTGGCCGCGCCGCGTTTGCCGAGGACGGTCTGAGCCCCGGCGCCGCCGAAGGCCCCAGAGAGTCCGCCGCCCTTGCCAGCCTGCAGGAGCACTACGATGGCCAGGGCGATGCAGATCAGCACGTGAATGACGATCAGAACGGTGATCAACTTCTCCTCCGATTCAGAGACGGGTAGTCGCTTGAGCGGGCGAAGTTTAGCAGAACAACCGCCCTGCGTCAAGCAATCCTATTCCCCGCCGAGTTCGTCGCGCCAGTGGTAGAACTCGTCGGCCGCCCGGTCGTATTTGTGTGTTCCGCCGGCGGGGCGGTAGCGCCGCAGGGCGACGGGCGGGGTCGTATGCGAGTCGATCGGCGCGGCGCCGCCCGGCGGCGGATAGATCTCCAGCAGGTCGACGGGACGGAAACCGTCGCGGCCGGTGGCGCCGGCCAGGAAGTAGTGCTCGAAGTAATCCCGCACCACCGCCACGGCCAGGGGCCGCTGGTTGAGTTCGGCCAGCGCCTGGTTGTACTCGCGGGCGAAGAACCCCTGGGCGATGAAGGGGCCCGGAGCGCCGATCGTTTGTCGCCACAGCTCACGCACCAGCTCAGCGTCGGGGACCAGGAGGCGACCCCGGGCGGCCAGCTCCCGCTGGTACCAGGGCTCGCTGGGCTGGTAAGCAGAACTGAGCGCCAGGTCGGGGCGCTGATCGCGAACCTCCAGGCGGACCAGGTTGTCGAAGTAGATCGCGTCGGAGCTGACCAGGGAAACCGCCAGCACCGCCCGGTACGGCGACTGGCCGACGACGTCGGCGCCGATCTCCTCGGCGGTGCGGCGCTGGGAAAGATCGGCCCGGGGCAGGGAGAAGGCCGCGGTCCCGGCGGCGGCGGCCAAGCCGAGAAGGGGGATCAGCCGACTCAGAATTCGCCGTTCGGACAACGCTTCGCCGAGCTTCTCCAGGCCCAGGGCCAGGCCGATGCAGAGCACCAGCGCGCCAGTGATCAGGAAGGTCTCGTCGGAGCCGCGCAGCTCGACCAGGTCCTGGTTGTGGGCCAGCAGCAGGCCCAGGGCGGGCAGCAGCAGCAGGAGCAGCAGGGTCCACAGCAGTCGGCGCCTGCCGCGGGCGGCGTAAAACAGCCCGGCCAGACCGAGCAGTGACACCCCCGGGGCCAGATCGCCCCACCAGGTCTGGGCGATCCAGGCGGCCTGATCACCCAGCAGGCTCAGGCTGCGTCCCACCCCGTGATCGACGTAGACGTCGTGGCTCAATCCGCTCCAGAAGCCGTGCCAAGTGTTCGGAGCCGACCAGTTGATCGGCGGATCCGTTGCCGCGCGAAGGGGCAGATAGAGGTAGACGGAAAAGCCCAGGGCGCCGGCGACGATGAACAGCGCCCAGCCGCGGGCGTCGAGACGCTTGAGCGCCGGCAGGGCCAGCAGCGCCAGAGCAGGCAGGTAGGTCAGCGCGGCGTTGTGGCTGACCACCAGCAGGCCGGTGAGCAGACCCAGGGCCAGGGTCGGCCTGCGATCGGGCTCATCGGCCAGCGCCGAACGTGAAGCCGCCAGAGCGGCGTAGAGGGCGACGATGGTCAGCGCCAGATGCTGGGTGTAGACCTCGGTCAGCCCGGCCTGGCTCCAAAAGGTGGCGCTGAAGGCGAAGAGCAGCGCCCCGCTGAGCGCCGCGAGGGGCCGGCAGCCCAGCTTCTCCAGGAAGAGCGCCAGCAGGAAGACGGCCAGGGCTCCCCAGAGTCCGCTGAGCAGGTTGACGGCGAAGACGGCGCCCCAGGGTCCCACGGCGCAGAGGGGGTGGGCGAAGAGCGAATGGAGCGGGTAGCCCGGAGAATGGGCGCAGCCCAGGTGTCGGGCGGCCACGGTGAGGTCGTAGTTGCTCTCCAGGATAACCGTTCCCGGAGCCGACGTTAGCGCATAGACGACGAAGACGGCCAAAGCGGCGAGCAGATAGAGCAGCGGGGTCCACGAAGGAGACCGGACCACACCGTCGTTCGATTCAAGTTCTGCTGATAAACCGGTTGATAAACCGACGGGGGAGGCTGCTCCCCCGTCGGGTTCTTTTTGTATCATATTCACAGTAGTGGTTTTTGGTTGTCGCGGCGTCAGTTGGCTTGACCGCGGCTCAATCGGCCGCCGATACCAGAGAGCGTTTCGACGTCATCCTGGGTATGCCAAGTGCTATGCCGGGTTGTGTTGCATAATCCCGCTCGGTCGTTGACCGCAAACGGTTTTGGTAGGCTGCACCAGGCGTGATACAGGTCCTGGAGCTACTCCAGGCTGTCCACCACCTGGGTGCGGGAGAGGCGGTCGCCGATGCGCAGGCCCTTCTTGTCGGCCAGCACGAGGATGAATTCGATGATCAGCGGGGCGATGGTGACGACGGTGAGGTTGCGCAGGATCAGCTTGCCGATGCCCGGCGGCTGCTTGGTCACCCGGTCGACGATCCGCAACCCGGCCAGGCGCTTGCCCGGGGAGCGACGGCCGAAGATGGCGTCGCGCATCAGCAGGTAGAAGGCGATCAGGCCGATGGAGATGAAGATGAAGGTTTGGGATAGATTTTCGAGGAACCCGGCGCCCTCGAGAATGCTCATGGTGTCTTTGGGGTTGAAGACGCGGAAGAAGAGCACGTCCTTGAAGACCGAGTGCAGCAGGTAGAAGATGATGCCCAGCAGGGCCACTGAGATGAAACAGATGCCGATATCCCAGACCAGTCCGCCCAGCCGCTTGGCCGCGTTGGTCTTCATCAGGGGCAGCTCGGTGGGGTCGACGTAGTCGTCTTTGACCGGCGGTTCGTCGCCGCCGGGGGTGGTCACGAAATCGCCGATGGTCCCCATGGCGCTGCCGGCCTCACCGGGACGATCGGAGAAGGCCCGGCGGACGATGTCGGCGTCGGTCACGCGGGGGCGCGCCCCATCTTCATCCTCACCGACGAAGGTCGACCAGTCGCTGTCGGGGACTGGTCCCGTTTCCGGTTCGGCGGCTTTCTTCTCCGTCTGGGCGGGCGGTGCGGTTGCTTCCGCAGCGGGTGGAGGCTCTTCGGCTCCGCGATCATCCGCCGGAACGGCTGACTCTTCGGTCTTCGATTCGGTTGGGGAGGCGGCCGTATCCTGCTCTTCAGCGGAGGCCTCGGAGGCGGAGGTCGGTGCGGCTTCGGCTTCCCCCGCGGTTGCGTCCTTCGTCACTCCCTCGGCCGCTTCCCGCTTCTCGAAGGCCTGGCGGAACTGGACGATCTTTTGCAGTTCGAACCACTTCTCGTGGCGCTCGATCCAGACGAAGTCTTGGCGGCTCAGGCGGCCCTCGAGAATGAACTCGATCAGTTGGGTGGCCGGGTAGGGGCCGTACTGCTCACCGTTGATCGAAACGAGCAGGCCCCGGGGAGCGGCGGGCTGTTCCTCGGTTGTCACGCCGCGGGCGTCGAATATCCGCTTGAACTGGGCCACGTTGCGGGCCATGACCCATTCGTTGCGGGCCTGGATCCAGACCTGGTCCTCGGGACCCATCCGGCCGTCCTCGACCATGTTCTTGATCTCTTCGATGGAGATCGGACCCTGCTGCTCGCCGTTGACGTAGATGTATGTATCGGCCATGGATCACCAGCCCGCCCTATCAGCGGTGGACGTATTCTAGTCTTGCAGGACACGCCGCTTGATTGCTTCGAAGCGTCCCGCCCCGGGATTCGACCCCGCGATCCTTGCGAAGTCGTATTGCGAAGCCGTGCCGGTACTTTTCAAGTATAATATATCATCGACGCGTTGAGGTTACAAGGCTTAACAGGCTCGGGAGTGGTTTTACACCTTAGTGCGGACCGTCTCGGGGGATATCGAAGAGTTTTCGCCGACGACGGACTGGAGAGCGACCAGATATGTCTTAGAAGACTACCCCCACGGCTTTCGCCGTGGGTTGTTTTCACATGTCTTGTCGGCATCCCCAATTTGATGCTCAGCTTACTGATGGTCGCTGCGGCGCCGCTGCGGGTGAAACAGATTGCATCTACGGTTGGAAAATGAAGCTGGACCCCCGCCGCCCCCGCGGGTTCTCGCGGTTCCGAATGCATTCAATCGGGGTTCAGGGAGCGACAACTAGCCCATTGCATTTCACTATGGATCAGCACCGAATACCGGACAACATTTGTGACTAGAGACATAGAGCCGCATCGAGTGGGAAGACTCGATAATGCTCGGCGGAAGTCGTCAACTCGTGAGACCGGCTAGCTGATTCAGGCTCAAAAACCAAGCTACAGCCTGCTGTTGGCATCTTACTCACGATCAGTATAAGGGATGGTATACCCCGCCCGGACCTGATCGTGATTGTATCATGTTGATAAAAGGGGTGATGATTATCAGATACCTGTCGCAAGACGGGCAGTCGAAAAGTGGCGGTTGTTACGGGCCTGATCCTTAGCGAACCCAGATATCAGCATACTTGCACATGCCCCGACAGCCGGTTGCCGCTGACTCCTAAATATCGTAATAACAGGCAATAAGGACATATCAATTGAGTGTTTACTAATAACGCAGCTTTTTCGGGTGCGGGATGACGGCCCGGCAAGCCGCTCCCAAGCAGGGCCGATATTGAAAGGCTCACCGAGCAGGTGTTCGCTGTTCGGGTGCATCCGTCTTT
>WJMB01000378.1 GCA_014728185.1 Candidatus Coatesiibacteriota bacterium | reverse complement strand
TAGTCGATTGCACCATTTGGATACTGTTTTCGCGGACAGGCCGACAGTTCTCGCCGCGGCTGCCGCAGGAACGCTCAGCCAAAATAAGCGAGCTATCTCTTTATGCTTTTCTTTAGATAGCTTTGTATATCTTGGCCGATGGGTATATTTCTTTCCGCAATTCTTGCACTTACATCTGCCATCGGCCAACTTATAGTGCGCTCTATGGTTACATTTTGGGCAACTAATGTGCCGGTCGGTTGTTTAATTATCCGCCACTTTTTTGTTCGCCCTTTTGTGGCAAAATTGAAAGAGCCCATTCCGCATGATATCAGAATATTACATATAGATAGCGGTCCGAATAAGGTATATGATCCCTAAAGGTATGCTAAATTAATGCTTGGTCAAAAACGTACATTTCGGGGAAGGGGATAACGGCCCGGCAAGCCGTTCCCAATCAGCCTGATCTGGTCCGATCACGTTCCATGAAGCAAAGCTCAATTTTCTATCGTATCCCGGCAGTTGTTGTGTGACCTTAGTTTTCAACTGCACTTCGCACAACTGTACTTCGCACAGTGGATAGCGGGAAAGCAGTCGATCCCGCTGGTTGGTCCACCAGCTTCAACTAGTGAAGGCCCGACTAATAAAGCAGGCTGGCTTGGTTTAACCCTTTCCTCCTTTCACCCTTCAATCCGTAACCCTTGAACCAGCCAGGCGCTTGGTTTGGTTGACGCCATCAGCAAGGCACGCATCAGGAACCAAACACTCTTTGCAGTTCTCAGTAGCCACAGGTAATGGTTCAGTTTACTGTGATGTTCTCAGACTCTTTTATCAACTGATGCAATCACTACCCGGTCCGAACACGGGATACGTTCCCCATAATCATCAACTTGCGCGCTCCACTCGTCGGGGGACCGGGCGCAGGCGAAGCTCGCCGCACCCTCTGATCAGCCGTACTACGAGACAGGACGCCGCTCCAGGTCGTCCCTGTCCTATGTGTTCTCGTTGACAGAGGATGACGGCACATCGGCTTGCCCGAAGGCACAAGCAGTATCCCGGGTGGACAACCCGTTGACAAACCACCCGAATAAACGGCGCCCCCTGAAGGGCGCCGTTCGTCGTTGGACTCCGTCGCGAAGGTGGAGGGCGGGCGGTTATTCGTCACCCGCTTTGTCGTCGTCCTCGGGCTTTTCATCCGCGGGTTCACTCGGGGGGTCCTCGGGCGGGGCTTCCTCACCGACCTCGGACTCCTCGGGCACCTCGAATTCGGGGAACTCTTCGTCGTAGTCCTTGCGCTCGAGCAGGTTCTCGTCGTCCTTCTTCTTGCGCAGCACCAGATAGATCAGCGTCTGGCCGACGTAGAGCGTCGAGGTGTAGTAGCTGATCATGATGCCCAACAGCGCGATGGTCCAGACCGCGTAGATGATGGCCGCCACCTGCAGACCGGCGCCGGGCTGGGCGGCGATGGGCGCCAGACCGGGCAGGAACATCAGCCAGGAGACGCCGGGCACCGAGTAGATCAGCTCCATCATCGGGATACCGGTGTCCAGGGAGGTCTGCATCAGACTCATGGTCATGTTGTAGTGGGCGATGTTGATCGGCGTCTTGAGGAAGGCGTAGGTGTAGGCCCCGGCCTGGGGGAAGACGTACTGGGTGAAGTCCGTGCCCCAGGTCGCGCCGAAGACGGCCTGCATCATCTTCAATGCCAGCACCACGAAGGCCGCCAGCAGTGCCAGGCCGATCCCGGCGACGATGACCAGCAGGATGTTGTAGAGGATCAGCCGCCAGGGCTGGGAGGCCACCGTGGAGAAGAGCTCGAAGATAGTCTCGAAGGTGTCGTTCTTGGTGGTGGCAACCACGGCGGGGGAGATCACCAGGCCCACCAGGACGATCAGGATCAGGTAGACGGTGAAGACGGTGATGGCCATGATCACCGGGTAGAAAGCCGTGGTCAGCCAGGCGCCCACGGCGCCGGTGCCGGCTATCAGGCCGATGAGCAGGCCGCCGCCGATCAGGATCGCCACGACGATGGCCATACCGATGGGGGAGAGAATCACCGCCGGGCCGTGCTTGCGGGCGAAGCGCCAGGCCTCTTTCTTCGAGTAGAAATCGTTGCCGCGCAACTGCTCGTAGGTCAGCTTGGCGGTGGCGGTGCCGGCCAGCAGGCAGATGAACAGAGCCCAGAGAGCGCCCAGGGCGAAGATGATCCAACTGTACCAGTGCAGGGTGCAGCCGAATCCCAACGGCAGAGGCAGGGCGCCGAAGGTGTACCAGATCTGACCCAGGGTGTAGCCCTCGATCAGCAGGGCCGCGTAGGCCAGCACGCCGTAGCCGAACAGGCCGACGACGAGGCCCTGGAACTGGACCCAGATCTTCTTGGCGGAAAAGCCCAGCCGGGGCGCCCGCAAGACGTCACGAACATCGAAATGCAGCTTCTTGAGCATCGTCTTCCCCTTCGCGACGGGTGGCTTGATTACCGGTTGACGACCTGGATTATACCGCAACCGGAGGAGCCGGGAAAGTTATATCTTCAGCGGTAGGGTCAGCCTAGCATCCGCCCCCGGGCTTGTCAAGCGCCGGGACGGGGGGCGGAGCGGGCGGTCAGCTCGCGGTGGCGGCGGCGCAATTCGTCGGGGGCCGCCGTCGCCG
>WJMB01000377.1 GCA_014728185.1 Candidatus Coatesiibacteriota bacterium | reverse complement strand
CTTCTTGATTGCAATTGGGATCACTTAATGGTCACGGACCATGGCGTTACTGGATAACGCTCTGAGACAAGCAGTCATTGGGCAATCAGGTGTGCACATCGAGCGAGCTGCTTGTGGCGGTACGTGGATTTTCACATTCCCAGGATGCCCGTAGCGACGTCACGAAGCCCTATTATCAACTGCCTGGCGTAATGGGCTTCGATGACGATTCATCAATGCTAAGCAACTAGTTATCATGCATATATAACTAGCAGTCGCCGAGGGGTTTAGCTTGCAGGCCAAACATCATTCGGCAAAGCCTCGTATCAGCAGCTTTTTTCGAGGTGGATCGGTGTTTCGAGTTTAAGCTGGCTGGTCCGGGATCGTGTGTGGTGCCTTGCAATTCCAAAATGCCCGTTTTGTGACAGGTATCTTAAGATCATCACCTCTAGTATCAAGAGGATACAATCGCGATCCGGTCCGGACGGTGTATGTGAACCCAAAGGATAACCCCGCGGCCGGAGCCTGTTCGACGGCTCTCTCAGGGCCGCCGGTCGGGGCAATCCTCCGCCGCGAAGCACAGAATCCCCCCTGGACCGCCCGAGGGTGATACTTAATCAGGCGGGTTGGTATAGTTCATGCCGTGCAATATAGCTGATAACGTGCGGCGGGGTCAAGTAACGCAGCGATTGCCCCCGGGCGGCGCGTTCGCGCAGCAGGGTCGAGGAGACGGCGAAGGCGGGCATGGCGAGTTCGACGTGGCGCAGACCCGGAACCGGCGCGGCTCGCGGTGTCGGCGAGCCCGGGCGCGGGGCGTAAGCGAAGCGGACCAGGCGGGCGAGCTCCCCGATGCGCCGCCAGGTGTCCAGCTCGTTCAGGTTGTCGGCGCCGATCAGCACGACGGGCGCGCCGCCGTACCGCCGGCGCATCAGCAGAACCGTTTCGATGGTGTACGAAACACCGCCCCGGCGCAGCTCGCAGTCCGAGACCTCGAAGGCCGGGTTGCCTTCCACGGCGGCGCGCAGCATGGCCAGGCGGTGCTCGGCGGCGGCCCGGGGCGCGGCGTCCTTGTGCGGACCCTGGGCCGCCGGGACGAAGACCACCCGCTCCAGGCCCAACTGCTCGCGGGCACACTCGGCCAGCAGCAGATGACCGTAGTGGACCGGATCGAAGGTTCCCCCGCAGATGGCGTAGTCTCGCAACATCCCCTACTCGCTCGGCCGGGTTCCGGGGTCGATTGTAGCAGACCACCCGCCCGAAAAGAACCACCGTCGCCGGGGGGTGCGGCGACGATGGTCCCGGGAACTCGATAACGACGAAACGGCCCCGGGGGACCGCTTCGCCTTCGGCGTGTACCACGGGAGTGCTTACAGCGCGATGCGCCAGCTCCACACGGTGTAGCCGTCGGATTCCTCCCCCCGCCTGATGAAACCCGAGTCCGGGTCTTCCGCGGGGTGATGAGGGGCGACCGTTTCTACTAATACCTGACGGTCGACCTCGGGCTCGAGCTCATCCAGGGAACCCACGGGCAGGCTGCGTACCAGCCGCACCGTGGCGCCCCAATCGTCGGGCAGGGGGAAGAGGGTGACCCGGAAGGTCTGGTGGTCGCCGAGTTCATAGGCGTTGTCCATGGGTACGCGCACCGTGCGTCCGTCGGCGTACTCCAGCTCGCAACTGAGGTAGCCGCCAGCCGGCGCCGTGCCCTCGACGACCCAGATCGGCGTCGCCTCGTTATCCTTCTCCAGCTCCCGGGTCAATGCGCTCTGCGAGACAACCTCCACCTCGAAGTCGTCGGCGGCCTGGGCCTCGGTGTCGCCGAAGTTCAGCCAGCTCGCCGTCAACACCAGGGCGGCCAGGGAAAAGGCTAAGACGATGGCTTTGGGTTTCAAGGCATGACTCCGCAGGATGTCTCCGCCCGTTATTATAGCAAAAAGTGTGCCAGTTCTTCCCCTCCAAAATATAAAACCAGTAACGTTATGATATTATGTTATTTATACATTTGTCAAACCGGAGCCTTCACGTGCAATGCAAAAAAGCTTTGGGTAGAAAAGTAACAACCCATCAGGTTGGCAGGACCGTTTTTGTATGCTAGTCTTTGCGACGGTCTTCATCCCAACGTACGCAAATGCGCATCCCGGGGGTGCTCGTCCCCTTCAACCACGGAGGTACCATGGCCCGCGCCACGGTCGCCGTCGTCAAAGCCAAGCCCGAGACCGTCATCGCCGACACCGCCCGCGCCATGCGCCTGGCCGGCTACGAGGAGGCCCTGCCCCCGGGCAAGACCACCATCCTCAAGGACAACATCTCCTGGCACCTGCCCATGCCCTCGGCCAACACCACCCCCTGGCAGCTCGAGGGGGTCATCCGCGCCATGCGTCAGAGCCCGGGCCGGGAGGACCTGGTCGCCGTCGAGAACAAGACCGTGGTCACCGTCGCCGAGAAGGGCGACGTCTACAACAAGTACCGCCCCCTCTACGAGAAGTACGACGTCCCCCTGCTGTTCAACTTCCGTGGCGACCACATGACCTGGCGCATCTACGAACCTCAAGCCGAGATGCTGGTCCTCAACCGCATCTTCCCCGAGGGCATCCGCATCCCCGACTACTTCCACGGCAAGAACATCATCCACCTGCCCACCGTCAAGTGCCACATCTACACCACCACCACCGGGGCGATGAAGAACGCCTTCGGCGGTTTGCTGGCCACCCGACGCCACTACACCCACTCCTGGATCCACAAGACCCTGGTCGACCTGCTGGCCATCCAGCAGGAGATCCACCCCGGCCTGTTTTGTGTGATGGACGGCACCTCCGCCGGCAACGGCCCCGGACCGCGAACCCTCGTCCCCGTCCGCAAGGACCTGATGCTGGCCTCGGCAGACCAGACCGCCATCGACGCCGTGGCCGCTAAGATGATGGGCTTCGATCCCCTCGAGATCGAGTACATCCGCGTGGCCCACGAGCGCGGCCTGGGCGTCGGCCGCCTCGACGAGATGAACATCGTCGGCGATGTCGACGTCGAGAAGGAGAGCTGGGGCTTCCAGGTCGGCGACAACCTGGCCTCCACCGCGGGGGACTTCATCTGGTTCGGACCGCTGCGACCCATCCAGAAGCTGTTCTTCCACACCCCCCTGGTGTCGGTTTTCGTCGCCGCCAGTGACTTCTACCACGATACCTTCTGGTGGAACCTCAAGGGCGCCAAGGTGTATCGCAACTGGCTGGACGAATCCCCCTGGGGGCATTTGTTCGAGAAGTACGAACCCCACTTCGAGCGGGAGGGGTAACACAAAACAATTACACTACGGCTTGACGGCAGCGGAAAAGTTGGTATTTTACCAACTAGGGACTGGACATGAACAGCACACCGGGAGGTTAAATGCGATTATGAACGGCGGCAGACTTGAGCCTGAGTTTGCCAAAACGTTAATCAATTTATGTATAGATGACGGAATTCTACATAGAATAAATCATTTCAATAAATAACGTGATAATGAAAAGGTAATGTTTGGTGATTGTATATCTGTACTTGAAAATTGTCGCATTTTCGATGAACCTGTTTGGGATGCAAAACACCACGAATGGAAGTATCGCATAGCAGGGATACGAGCCGGATGGAAAATGGCTCAATATCATCTTCAGTTTTCCTGAGGTAGGCATAGCGAAGCTAATAAAGGTCTTCTCCAGCAAACGCAGGGGATAATCCGATAAAGGACCATGGCAAACAAGTGCAGTCTTTGCGAAAACGCCATGGAGGAAACGCGGGGGGACTATCCCTTCCCCGAGAGCGGTCTACCAAACGTGGTTCTTGTGTATATACCTCTTCTGAAGTGCCCGAACTGCGGTAACGTAGAGCCGATGATCCATCGCGCCAAGCACCTCATCCGCGCCCTGGCCCTTATCGTGTTATCAAAACCCCACGCCTTGTGCGGGGCGGAGATACGCTATCTTCGCAAGCACGTAGGTTGGAAAGCCGTCGAGCTGGCGCAAATACTCGGTGTCGATAAAACAACGGTCTCCAAGTGGGAGAATGACCAAGATCCCATTGGTTCCCAGAGCGATAGGCTATTGAGGGTCATTATAAGAAATCAGATAAAGGTCAAGGAATTACATGAAGCCGCCGTTCGGGCTGAGAGGGAAGAGCGCTTTCAGGAGCTGATACGGGTCATTGAAAAGGACTACAGGGATTCACGACTCGATCAACTCTGCAGCATCCTCGATGTACGGCGCTCCTCCGACCACGCCTGCGCCAAGTTTATTGTCGAGGAGCGCGACGGCGAGTACTACGCCGAGATTGCCTAAGTCCAATAGAACCGGGTTGGACAGAACAAAAACACCCCGCCGGGGTGTTTTGTTTACGTGGTATAATTAAGTTGACGCCAGATCAATTTTCTGCTATTATTCACCTGTAATCTTTGGCGCAAAGACTAATACACACATACAAGGAGGTGTAATGGCGAGTGACCGCCTTTTGCCCGATCAAGCCAAAAGCAAACTCAATCTTGATTTACTCATGGGACAAGTCGTACATACCAATCACTTCAGGCAGAGACTCGCGCAAAAACCATATGATATCCTAGCCGTGGATTATGTTATCGCCAACGGTTGTATCATCAGGCCGCCAGAATGGGACGATGATTGCATGATGTGGAAGTATCGTCTTGAGGGAACTGACCCCGACGGCCGCTGGTTAGTTGTTATCTTCGCAATCGACGAGTCCGACCATACCTATCTAGTTACCACCTTTTCCACTGATAAACCAAGGCGACCATGAGTTACCGTTGCAGTATCTGCGGCTCCGAGATGGAGCGTACCCGTGGCGATTATCCCTTCCCCGAAGTCGGACTCAAGGGAGTGGTGTTAAAGGACGTCGAAATGCTGCGTTGCAAGGAGTGCGCGTCCGTTGACGCCGTCATCCCCCGCCTCAGGTTGCTCCTGCGCACGCTGGCGGAAATGCTGCTCATCAAGCGGGGGCTGCTCTGCGGCGAGGAGATTCGCTTCCTCCGGCTTCACCTGGGGATGGCGGCCACGGAGTTCGCCGAGTTGGTCGGCGTAGATAAGTCGACCCTCTCCCGCTGGGAACACGACCGCCAACTGATCAGTCCAGCTAACGACCGCCTGATCCGTCTGGTCTCCCATTGGTTGATGAATCGTCAACCCCGAGAGAAGCTGGAGAGCCTCTTGTCCATGAAGAACCACTCCGACCACGCCTGCGCCAAGTTTATTGTCGAGGAGCGCGACGGCGAGTACTACGCCGAGATTGCCTAAGTCCAATCGAACCGGGTTGGACAGAACAAAACACCCCGTCGGGGTGTTTTTTTCAAGCGAGCGGGGCTGACGGTTCCTGGCGGAAATCAGCGGCGCAGGTGCTGCTCGACGAGCTCCTGGCGCCGCTTGTTGCCGATGGGTGTCGAGGACGAGGAGTCCAGGTTGAGCTCGCCGAAGATCAGCCCGGCCAGCAGGACCACGGCGCCGACGATCACCCCGGCCATCCCCCAGCCGCGACGCTTGCGCCCAACCTCCAAGGCCCGGACGCCGGAGACGCGGACCTTCTCGAAGTTGCTGCCCGGCGGGCCGAAGGTCTTGGCCTCGCCTCGCTTGAGGTTGCAACGCCCGATCAGATACCAGACGAGGCCGTTGGCGGCCAGGGAGAGTCCAATGATTGTCAGGTCCAACATATTTTTGTAGGGCAAAGAAGGCTCTTTGGCCTGGTGGAAGGCGTGGTAAGCAAACGGGGGCGCCGCCCCCCGTCAGTTTACCTCAGCCGGGCGTCCGGGCGGAAGGCTAATGTCGGTAGCCGGTGAGCAGGAACATCTCGTCGGTGTCCAGGGTCATCCCCAGGTGGAGTCCGGCCTCGCGCATCGCCCGGGCCAGCTCCTCCAGCGGCGGCAGGTAGCCTTCGCGCTCCTCGTGCTCCCGGTTGATCTTCGTCCTCGCCTCGGAGTGGGCCACCACCAGGCGGCCGCCGAAGCGCAGCCCCCGGGCCAGGTGGGCGATGATGCCCGGGTCTTCGGAAAAATGGGGGAAGGAGGAGTAACAGAGGATGACGTCGTAGTCGGCGCCGAGGTTGAACCCGCCGATATCGGAGACGAAGTAGCGCAGGCCGGGATGCTCGGTCTCGGGGAACTTGCGCCGGGCCACCTCGACCATCCGCGGGGAAAGGTCCAGGGCGTCCACGCCGCCGCCGGGCGTGACGGCGCGCAGCAGATAGGGTATCATCACGCCGGTGCCGCAACCGATGTCCAGCACCCGCTGTCCCGGGGCCAACTCGAGCACGCCGGCGATGAACTCCAGCTTGTCCGGTCGGTGGGCGACGATCTTGTCCCACTCCTCGGCGAGGTTGTCGAAGAAGATACGCTGGTTGACGGCGGGCATCGAGGTGGATCCTTCCGCTGTTGTCCAAGGATGTTTTTCGATGTTTATAAAGATAATCTGATAATACCTTTTCCATATGATACTTTACGCCTTTGAATCGGTATTATAATAAAGGAACGCTATGGTGTCCAGCACGTTTAGCTATCGCAATCTATGATTATCAAATCGGCAAAGCATCATGGAGCGTATCTGAACCATATTAGGCTGATTAAGAGCAGTTTGCCGGGCTGTCATCCACATTTTGGAAGGGATTATCACCTGAAACTGAACCTACGTCGAAATCTAAAAAACAGCGGCATTTAGTTCGGATGTGCCGACAACTACCACATGAGGGCCTTCGGCTCGACGGGCCAAAGAGGTTTTCTTATCAGCTAAACCAGCTGTTTGGAAGCATTTCGCCTCCAGATGACAGGTAAGCCCGGGATGCAAATCAGGAGTCGAGACTTCCAGCCTCTAAAGCGTCCTCTCAGCATCCTCTTGGCATCCTCTTGGCATCCTCTTGGCAGCGCCCGCTTCGGGCAAGCCTGGTTTTCCGCCACCAGACAACGCACGGGCAGTGACAGCTCGCGCAGCTATAAAGCACATGATAACAAGCTATTAGCGATATATGCCTATTCATGAACGTGTGATAATCCCTTTTGGAAAAATACTCCGTTATGGAGCAAACACCCACTTGGCATGACCTTATAGCTTGATAACAAGCCATGGGATCATCACAAGAAACTGGACCATCGTTTTATGCTTACGGAGAGCTGCATCGAGTAGCGGTCCTTGATAAATGCTCGACGCAAGGTGTCGACCCGTGAGTCCGGCCGGCTATTATGGGTTCAAAACCAAGCAATTGTCTGCTGTCAGCATATAGCCCACTATCAGCATCCAAAACCTATGGGCGGGACCAACAGCTCCGGCTTCACGCAACAATAAACATAGATCAAGAAGAACAAGAAGAACAAGGCGAGGTTGATCGCCAGAAATCGACAGTATGATAATGGCAGCTATATGAGCGATTAAGTATAGATTGAGTATTGAATAGCAAGAAGTAACGGTCCAAAACGAGTGACAATTACTTAGCTTATTCTGCCGCCTTTGTGCCATACAAAAAGGCGACCGAACACGGCCGACCCGCCCTTGTTCCGTTCCGATAGTGATGAGAAAAACGCCGGGTTGCGCCGGCGCAGGTCCGAGGAGTGATCCTGAGAGGCAAAGACCAGCCTTCGCGCGGCGGCCTGGCGGCTCTGATCCAGAACCCGGGGATGGCCCTGCTGCTGGCGGTGGTCATCGCCGCGGCCACGGCGCTGGCCTTCTTCGTCGAGCCCCTGGTGGGCTGGCTGATCACGGCGATGCTCGCGGCGGTCATCGCCCTGCGATTGATCCGCTACCTGCGCTGGCGCCGGAAGAGGCGTTCCTCGTCTTCGTCCTCCCCGTCGTCGGCGGGTTTGGAACCGCCCACCGCGGGTGACGAGCCGCCGGAGTCCTGAACGCCTTCTCCGCGCAGGCGCCCGATCACCAGCAGACCGAAGCGCTGCACCGCCGTCGAGGAAACCGACTCGGGCAGCTCAAGCGTCAGCCGTCCGCCCAGCTCGGGCAGGACGATAAAGCGGTAGCTGACCCGGTCGGTGTCCTTGCGCAGATAGATCACCAGCAGCGAGACCACCACGATGACAATGCCCAGCACGTTGCCCCAGTAGCCGGGGAAGTCGACCAGCCAACTGACCGTCATCAGCGCCACCAGCAGCAGCATCATCACGATCAGTCGCCAGGGGGCGAAGAGCACCCGACTGCGCCAGCGCACGCTGCGTATCTGCGAAAGGGTCAGCATGCGGTGGCCGTCCTCGAGGCCGAAGAGGTGCAGCTCGTCGTCCGCGAGGACGGCGTCGGGCTCGCCTGGCTCCAGCTCCGTCTCAACGCCGTAGTCCCGGCGCAGGCTGACCGCCCGGGGCGGGAAGTCCTCGGGGAAGCGGGGCGGGCTGGGGTTGGTCGGCTCCACGGCGTCAGGCTCTCGCAGGGTCACTGATGTGTCGGCTGACGGGGCTGTTCAAAACAGCGGAAATCATCATTGCCTGGATCATCACCGCACGGATGACAGTCGTATGGATCATTGCCGTATGGATCATCGGCGATTACCAGGGACTCCACAAGCTGTGGAAACGCCGCCGTTCGTCAATTGCCGGAAAACGGGCTGACTCGGGGTTCAGATACATGCTGGTTGTCTTTGGATAAGGCTTGATCAGCCACAGCGCAGATCCAGCTTTTACGTTCGCGGCATTGCCGATGGACTGAAGGCGGGTTGCGAAGCTGAAGCGGTTGTGATCCGTCATTGGCGCGGTTGGTGTGATAATCACCCCGGGATAACCCAACTGGGGTTTGATCGAGCGCGGCCCCTGGTTCCGCTTTGGCGGGATTTTCGGCCGTCGGCCGGAGGACTTCGCTCGGTTCGGTGCGATGCCGCGATCGCCGCGCTCTTGTCACATCGACGTTTTCACGTCTTTCGGAACCGCCGGATAATCCAGGGGGCGCGGCCGCAGCGGGGCGGGGCGAAACAACCCAGGACCGCCTCGCCGCCCGACCCGACGCCTTACCAGTATAACACCCCCGGGGGCGCTTTACCCCCGGGGAAATGCTGTGCTAGCATCGCCGCCATGAACACGACGCCGACAACGAAGACTCGGCCCGCCGCCGGGCGCGCCACGGCCCTGCTGGTGATGGTCGGGGTGACCCTGGCCTGGAGCGGGGCCTTCGCCGCGCTCAAGTTCGGCCTGGGCAGCCTCTCTCCCGGGGCGGCCCTGCTGCTGCGCTTCCTGCCGGTCTGGCTGATCAGCGGTGTCTACCTCCTCGGCCGGCGGCGCGAGCTGGCCGCCCTGCTGCGCGCCGCTCCGGTCAAGGTCCTGGCGGCCTGCACGCTGGGCACGGCGGGTTATCATATGTTCCTGACCTTCGGCCTGCAGGGAGTGACCTCGGCGGCCTCCTCGCTGATCGTGGCCTGCGGTTCGCTGTTCACCTACCTGATCTCGGTGTCGGTCAAGCTGGAGAAGCCGGTCGCCCGACGCTTCATCGGCATCCTGGTGGCCCTGGGCGGACTGTTCGTGGTGCTGCGCTACGGCTCCGGCGGCGAGTTCGACGCCGGCTACCTGGGCTACGCCCTGCTGGTCGTCGGCGCCCCGCTCTCCTGGTCGTCCTACACGGTGCTGACCAAAAGCATCCTTACCGATGACAAGACCGGCGACATCAACCTGCTCACCGCGGCGACCTTCTTCTTCGGCTCCCTGCCCTTCTTCTTTTTCATCGACGATACATTCTGGCGGGCCTTCACCGCCCCGACGACGCTGCTGCTGGTCCCCGGATACCTGGGACTGGCGGCATCCCTGTTGGGTTACCTGGGCTGGAACTGGTCGCTCAAGCGGGCCCACCCCAGCCAGGTGGCGGCCTTTCTGACCCTGGTGCCCGTGCTGGCCCACCTCTGGGGCTATCTCTTCCTCGGGGAGACACTGACCTGGATGGCCGCCCTGGGCGGCGGGCTGGTGCTGACCGGGGTGACCGTGGTCAACCTGCGCAAGCGCCGAACACGCCGAACCCCGGCCCCAGCCGACGTCGAGGGGACGCGGTGAGGCCGCGCACACAGACCACCCTGGCCTACGCCGCCGTCATAGCCCAGACCCTGATCTCGGCGGGGACCTACCTGCTGGGCAAGGTGGCCGTCGACCAGCTCAACCCCCTGGCGCTGTGCTACCTTCGTTTCGGCGGCGCCGCCGTGGTGCTCTTCATAACCAGCAAGTTAACCGGTGCCGAGATCACCTTCCACCGCGAGGAACTGCCGCTCTATATCGGGCTGGGCATCCTGGTGGTGATGGCTGACCCCCTGCTGTTCCTCTACGGCCTGCGTCTCTCCAGCGCCAGCCAGATCAGCCTGCTCTACCCGCTCAACCCGATCTTCGTACTGCTCGTGGCCCGGGCGCGCGGGCTCGAATTCCCGGGATGGCGGCGCTGGCTCGGTGTGGCCCTGTCCTTCGCCGGCGTGGCCCTCTTCGTCCTCGAAAGCGGCCTGAGCTACTCCCTCGAAAACCTGCTGGGCAACCTGCTGGTGCTGGGGGCCGTGTTCAGTTGGTCCCTCTACACCACCTTCTCGAAAACCCTGGTCGAGCGCCGGGGCAGCCTGGGCGCCCTGACCATTTCGGTGCTCACCGGGATGGTCCTCTTCACCCCGGTGGGCCTGCCGGCCACCCTGACCGCCGACTACTCCGCCGTTACCTGGGAAGGCTGGCTGGGCCTGGGCTACCTGATCGTGATCACCGTCGTCGTGGGCTATTTCTGTTACAACTACGCCCTGGCCCACCTCGACGCCAGCCAGGTCGCCGTGATGGCCAACGGCCAACCCGTGGCCACGGTGATCCTGGCGGCGATCTTCCTGGGCGAGCGCATCACCACCCTGTTCATCGTCGGCGGCGTCATCGCCCTGACCGGGGTGACGCTGACCCAGCTCTCCAAGAACAGAAAGAGCCGCAGGGATCGCGCGGCCGCGAACCGACGCACCGCCGTCCCGCCGCCGCTGTAGGAGCCCCCCGGGGAGGCTTTGGCACGTTTCTTGCGGAATCGAACGCCGATCATACCAGCCCCCCTCGTTGCGCAAGAAACGTGCCAAAGCCTCCCCGGGCATGAGCCCCGAGCGGAGAAAGGCCCCTTCGATTTGCTGATCCTGCACCACGTCCACGACCTGCCCCTCTCGGGCCCCCAGCGTGGCACGGCGGACCTCTGCGCCGGGCTGCGCGGTTTGGGTTGGCCCACGGCGGCGGCCAGCCTGACCGGCGACGGCCCGGCCCGGGCCTACTTCGAGAGCCGCGGCGTGCCGGTCCACCTGGTCGGCGGAACCGGCGATTCCCAGTTCTCTCTGGGCTGGAAACTGGCCCGCCTGTCGCGGCGAATCGGCGCCACGGCGCTCCACGGTCATCCCGACCGCATCCCCAGTTGGATCGCCGGCGCCCTGACCGGCCGTCCCGTCTTCGTCACCTTCCACCGCTACGGCTTCGACGGCCCGGCGATCCGCCTGCTGACCCGTCTGGCCGCGCCTTTGACCGCCGGCTTCGGCGCGGTGAGCCGCCGGGTGCGCCGCTACGTCGTCGAGAGCGTGGGTGTGGACGCCCGGCGCGTCGTTCACATCCCCAACGGGATGGACGTGGACCTCTTCCGACCCGAGCTCTTCGACCGCGCGAACTGTCGGGCCGAGCTGGGCCTGTCCGGCGACGTCCCGACCCTCTGCTACGTCGGCCGCCTGGCTCCGCGCAAGGGTTTGGCGATTGCAATCAAGGCCCTCGCCGGGATAGACGGTTTGCGGCTGCTGCTGGTCGGCGACGGCGACTACCGAACCGACCTCGAACGCCTGGCCCGCTGTCTGGGACTCGGCGAGCGTTTGCGCTTCACCGGACGCCTGGCCGACCCCCGTCCCGTCTACGCCGCCTGCGACGCCGCCGTGGCGATCGGTCGCGGCGAGAGCTTTAACCGAGGTTTAGTCGAGCCCCTGCTGATGGGTATTCCTGCCGTCGGTCTGGCCCAGGGCGGCGTGCCCGATGTCGTCCCACCGGATTGCTGGGAGCTGTTGCTTCCCGAGTACTGCGTCGAGGCCCTCACCGCCAAACTCCGTGACCTGCTGTCCCGTAGCGCTCATTACCGTGCCATTGCCCAACGGGCGGCGGGGCACATCCGCCGCGAGTTCACCATGGAGGCGATGATCGCCGCCCACGACCGCCTCTACCGCCGGGTGCTCCTCGAGGGGCGCCCCCCTGCGGAAGAGCCCGTCGGTTGGCGCCCCCCCCGCTTCCCCGACGCCGTGGATCCCGACGTAACCCCGGAGCTGCTGCCCGTCGAGGTGATCGACGAAGACGGCCGCACGGGCGACGAGCAGCTTGACTGAACGGCACCTGATAATTCCGGCTTAAACTAAAGCTTCATCAAGGTTACTGCACCCGTCAGGGAATCATCGAACCCTTTGCTGGCCCCTGATAGATTCAGACACCTCGATCACCGACGAGCAATCTCAGCCGGGTGTACAAGTCGAGGGGGATTGTTGAACACGCGCTAACCACTGTTCCAACATGCATAAATATGCGGAGACCCAGCCCAGGCTCGTACGCACGGCATATGTCGTTGAAGCTGAGGAGAACAGCTCCAGGCCGCTCACAGTGTCCGCCGATGCCCACCACCTACGGCCATTCTCAGCGGTTTTCTATCAGCGGCTATGAATTAGCGCGGTCCCCGGCACTCATTCCGCTCGATTTCCGAGGGTGGAGCAACACGCTCATCGATACCCTCTCACGCTTGACTGAGCGGCAAGAAACAGCTATGCTGCAATCTTGGTCATCCTAGCCGGGGCGCTAGCGGTGCCCCACCGCCGGAAACCCGCTATATGCCGGGGCGAACGCCCGGGGAGGCGCAGGCGGGCGTCGTCGAAGGCTTCGGGCGGGGTGTTGAAGGTCTGGACCGTCGCATCCGGGTAATCCTGAACCCCGTCAGGCCCGGGAGGGAGCAGCGGTAGGGAGGCTCCCGGAGTGCCGGCGATCATCTGGGCCGGAGCCCCGCGTGTTGTCGGAGGCGGCGTTGCGCACGTCGAGCCGGCGCCGGATGGCCATTACGGAGCCCTTTCGGGGGCTCCGCCTTTTTTCGCGACAATGACCACCAGCCGCCGAAACCGGCTGATGCTTAAACCATAGGCATCATGGAACGTGATCGGACCAAATCAGGGCGGATAAAGCAAGGATCACCGAGCGGGTGTTCGTTGTTTTAGTGCGTCGCGCTTTGAAACAGATAAAAACAAGCGCTAGGGATTACTGATCAGCGCCGGACCGCAGAGTTTACATAACGTATTCTTATAAAGGCGGTTGGGAGAAAATTGAACACGCACATCGGTTTAAGTTGTTGTGGCAGGGCCTGAGCGGCATTCACCGACACGTTACTCAGTATGAAGCCTGGGGCCTCCCGATTCGTTGCCCTACACCAGGAGTTCTTCCGATTGGCAACCTGGACTTAAGGAACTGAATAACATGCCGTTACAAATACCACTCAATAGTGTGTGAAAGCTTGCTTTCCAGCCTCCGCTTACAACCACCTCTATCAGTTGCCTTGACGATTTGTGATCTAGGTATCGATTCACGGGAAGCTGGTCCAGAATCATCTGCGATCCCCTATGATATTAAAAGAGGGGATTATCACCTGCAACTGAACCGACGTTGAATGGACAATTAGCGGCACTTGGAGCGGAAGTGCCGACAACCACCTCACGAATGGCCCAAGTTCGACAAGCCAATAGTTACATATCTGATAAAGCCGCCAATAGAAAGCAGATAGCCTCCTTGAGCTGTGAGGCCCGTGAGGCAAGTCAAGGAGTCGCGACTACCCGACTCGCAGTGTTTTAGACTCGCAGCGTTTTAGACTCACAGCGTTTTGCTAGAAGCGCTCGCTTAGAGCGCATCTTTTATGCCACCAGACAACGCATGGGCCGTGGCAACCCGCACATCTCTAAAACACATAATAACAAGCGATTAGCGATACATGCCTGTTCATGAACGTGTGATAATCCCAAACGTGCATTATCAGCAGATTACAATCATAATCCGCTCCGAAGAGGATACGCGATCGCCCATCGATCAGCTATCCAGCTTTCCAACCTGGAGTGCTAAAACAACCCTTCCAGTCCCCGGGCACGCCGGAGCGACGCAAACCCGGCCAGACACCGGCGCCGGGCGGCGTTTCATCTTGAAACTTTTCTTTCCCTTGACGCCTGGGCTAAAATGCTTTTGGAATCGAGTAGATTGCATAACGCACTATTCTGACATTGATAGCAAAAACGCCCCCATACAAGACAACCAAATGCAAAGACGACTACCCCAGGGAACCCCCATCCTGAGCGGAACGGATCTCGCCCGGGGCGGCATCGGCCACGTCCTGCGCGTGCTGGGAGCCGGCGGCTTCTCGGGCTACCTGAGCCTCAACGGCTCCCTCTCCTCCGGCCAAGTGCTCATCGGCGGCGGTCGCCCCCTCTACGCCGGTTTCTCCGACGGCATCGACAGCTACACCGGAGCCGAGGCGGCGGCGCTGCTGGCCGACGCGGCACCCGAAATGACCCTGACCACGGTCCAACTGGACAAACGGCGCTTCCACTACGCCCGGATCATCCTTTTCAACGAGCCCCTGGGACGCGGATTCTCACCGACCTCCGAGGAGCTGATCCTGTTCTACTCGCGGTGCGTGCGCGGCAACCGCAGCGGCCTGATCCAAATGTACAACGACGACCTCGAGTACTACATCCACATCCTACGCGGCGAGATTGTCGATAAGCCCAGCAGCCTCGACGAGACCTTCGACGCCTTCCGCGGCTCCCGCGACTATCTGGTCGACACCTACTTCTACGAACCCGCCAAGCCCGCCGGACAGATCCTCAAGCCCCGCCACTTCGATCGCTCCTGGCTGCGCGGGCTGCTGGTGGAGTCGATCCAGCGGGAGTTCGGCAACCGGGCCGACGCCCTCGTCGACGAGCTGAAAAGCGAAGAGGTGCTGGTTCACCAGAGGGATGCCTGGCTGCGACGCATCGAGAAGTTCCTGCGCAACTTCATCTGTGGACGGATGGCCGCGCGGACCTTCGTCCAGAGTGTTAAAAAGCAGTTCGAGAAGCAGCTCTGAAACCTCGGATTCCAACTCTTCCCGAGCGATCCATGCCCGGCGCCGACCTCCAGCTCCAGCTCTATCCCGCCACGCGACGGGCGGCGATCGTCAAGCGGCACAATCGCTTCGTCGCCGCCGTGCGCCGTCTCGACGGCGCGCCCGAGGATGTCCATGTGCCCAACTCGGGACGGCTGCCCGAGCTGATGGCCCCAGGCCTGCCCTGCCTGACCGTCCACTACGGCGGCAAGCGCAAGTACCCGGACAGCCTGGTCGCCGTGCGGCACAACGACGGCTGGGTGCTGGTGGACACCCAGGCCACCAACCGCATCGCCGGAGAGCTGCTGAATCACGGCCTGGTCCCTGGACTAGAGGGCTACGGCGAGGTCCGCTCAGAGGTGGTCCTGAAGCCGCGGGGCCACTCCGGTTCGCTGAAGGGACTGCCGCGCTTCGACTTCCGCCTGGACGACCATCCCGACAGGGCCGGTCCCGCCTGGGTCGAGGTCAAGAGCGTCACCCTGGCCGTGGGCGACACGGCGCTTTTCCCCGACGCCGTGACTACCCGGGGCGCCGGACACGTCCGCGAGCTGGGCCGACTGGCCGCCGACGGAGCACGCGCAGCCGCACTGTTCCTCGTCCAGCGCGGCGACCCCGTCCGCTTCTCCCCCAACGACGCCACGGACCCGGACTTCGGCGAGGCCCTGCGGACCGCCGTCGGCCAAGGACTGGAGGTCGTCGTCCTGCGCCTGATCATCGACCGTCCGCCCGAGGCCGCCGAGGCCCCGCTCGTCGTCCGTTTGGACGGCCCGTTGCCGGCAATGTTCTAGTTCTTTCACTTCCCTGATCGACGCCAATCGTCCCCCCAATCAAGCCTCCGCAGTAGATGGCTTCGACCCCTGTCGATCCTATCCGACCCATCCCCCGAGGTATGCCGATGCGCTTCCGTCCGCTCCTGGTGCTCCTGCTGCTGATCAGCGTCGCCGCGTCGGCCGACGACCTGGCCGGACGCCGCCTACTCTTCGTCTCCGGCGAGGCCGACGGCGCCGCCACGCTGATGATCCTCGACCTGGCCCAGCCCCTGCTGCCCCGCCCCCTGGCCTCGATGTGCGACGAGGACGGCGCACCCCTGACGGCATCCCAGGCGACCCTTTCCCCGGAGGCCGACGCCGTCGCCTTCCGCTACGGCGCCCCGGGCGGCTCGGGGCGCATCCACCTGCTCGATCCCTCCGTCCCCGGCGAGCTGCGGCCCTTCGGCAATCATGAAGCTGACGCCGACGAGGGTATGCCCGACTGGAGCCCCGACGGCAGCATGCTGGCCCTGATCAGCGACCGCGGCGGCACCGTGGACCTCTACGTAGTCGACGCTCTCGAAGGCGAGCTCAGCCGCCGGCTGACCAACGACGACGCCCGCGAGTCCGACCCGGCCTGGCACCCCGACGCCGTCGGCCTTGCCTACGTCGGCGACGCCGACGGCGACGAGGAGATCTACCTCACCGACGCACTGGGTGGAGCGCCGCGCCAGTTGACCCACAACACCTGGGCCGATCTGGACCCGGTTTGGCATCCCGACGGACGCCGCCTGGCCCTGGTGACCACCGTGCCCGGCGAGAAGCTGGTCCCCGCCTCGCCGAGCGCCCCGGACTCCGGCGGAGCCAAAGCGGCTTTCGGCCCGGAGAGCCCCTACGTCGATATCGAGACCGCTCCCGCGACCGTCGTCGTCGAGAACCGCGATATCGTCATGCTCGACACCGTCGACGGTTCCCTCGAATTCGTTGTCAGCTCGCCCGGCTCCGACATCCAGCCCGCCTTCTCCGCCGACGGCCGCTATCTGGCCTTCGCCTCGGATCGCAGCGGCGACTACGAACTCTACGTCTACGACCTCGAGACGGGCTTCCTCAAGCAGGTCACCTTCAACAGCGCCGCCGACGACCTCAACCCCCTCTGGCTGGAGGAGAGATGAACCGCCGATACCTGCCGCTGATCCTCCTCGTCCCCCTGCTCTTCGCCGGCTGCCGACGCGCCCCGGACCCGGCGAGCGCCCCGCGGATCGTCTTCAGCCGCCAGAGCGGCGCCGGGGTCGACCTGGTCCAGGTCAGCACAGCCCGGCCCCAGCGCGTCGACGTCATTCTGCCCCACACCGGCGACGGCTGGTACCCCCGGGCCGGAGTCTCCCACGACGGTCGCTACATCGCCTTCGTCACCGACCGGCCCGTCCACGGACCTCACGGGGAGTGGGACTTCACCGACTCCTTCGGCAACGGCAGCCAG
>WJMB01000376.1 GCA_014728185.1 Candidatus Coatesiibacteriota bacterium | reverse complement strand
TCGATCTCCTCGAGGTCGGTCATCCCGCGCTTGAACTTGGCCACGGCGGCCTGGCGCAGGGTCATCATCCCCCGGTCCTCCGCGTGCTGGCGCAGGGCGGTCACACCGGTGCGCTCGCCAATGAGCGTCCGCAGGCGGTCGTCGATGGTCAGGACCTCGAAGACGCCCACCTGGCCGGCGTAGCCCAGACCCATGCAGCTCTTGCAACCGTGGCCCTTGAAACTGGCGACGCCCTCGAGTTCGGCCTCGGTGAGGCCGAAGCGTAGCAGCAGGTCCGCCGGATAGCTGATGGGCTGCTTGCAGTGGGGACAGGTGCGCCGCAGCAGGCGCTGGGCGACGATGGTGTTCAGGCTGGCCGAGAGCATGAAGGACTCGACGCCCATGTTGACCAGGCGGTTGATGGTCCCGGCGGCGTCGTTGGTGTGAACCGTGGAGAAGACCAGGTGGCCGGTGAGGGCGCTCTGGATGCAGATGTCGGCGGTCTCCTTGTCGCGGACCTCACCGACGAGGATCACGTCGGGGTCCTGGCGCAGGAAGCTGCGCAGGGCGTGGGCGAAACTCAGGCCGATCTCGGCGTTGGCCCCGACCTGGTTGATCCCGTCGATATCGTACTCGACGGGGTCTTCGATGGTCATGATGTTGCGCGTGGGCTCGTTAAGGCGACGCACGGCGGAATAGAGGGTGGTGGTCTTGCCCGAGCCCGTGGGACCGGTGACCAGGATCACCCCGGCCTGGGTGTCGATGGCCTTCTGGAAGAGCTTGAGCTGGTCGCTCTCGAAACCCAGCTCCTGCAGGTCCAGATCGATGGACTGTTTGTCCAAAAGGCGCAGGGCGACCTTCTCGCCGTAGATGGTCGGCGCGGTGGAGACGCGGACGTCGATGGGCCGCTCGTCGACCTCGAAGCGGATGGCTCCGTCCTGGGGCAGCCGCCGCTCGGCGATGTCCAGATTGGCCATGATCTTGATCCGGCTGACGATGGCGTCGCGATAGCGGGCGGGCGGGGTGAGAACCTCGTGGAGCATGCCGTCGACGCGGTAGCGGATGCGGAAGCGTTCCTGGTAGCTCTCGATGTGGATGTCGGAAGCCTTGTGGCCCAGGGCGTCCTCGATGAGCTGGTTGACGAAGCGCACGATGGGAGCCTCGTCGGTGGAGTCGGGAACGCTGATCTGGGTTTTCTGGCTCGGTGGTTCGACGGTTCCGCTGTCCGGGTCCTTCCTGGCGGCACTGCCGCCGGAACCGCTTTCCCTGGGGTTCCGCGTCGGCTTGCGTCGACGGGGCTGCTCCTCCTCGGCACCGTAGTAGCGCTCGAGGGCGCCCTCGAGGGAGTTCCGGTCGGTGACGACGGGGTGAACCTCGTAGTCGGTGGCGAAACGCACGGCCTCGATGGCCGCCATGTCCTGGGGGTCTAGCATGGCCAGGGCCAAACGCCGCCCGCGACGTTGCAGGGGCAGCACCCGGTGCTGACGGGCGGTCTCGGCGGGCAGCTTGGCCAGCAGCGCCGGCTCGATCTCGATGCTGGAGAGGTCGACGTAGGCGACGCCGTAATGCTTCGAAACGGCGGCGGCCAGCTCGCGGTCGGCCAGCGCCTCGGACTCCAGCGCCGCCTGGATGAAGCTCAGCCCCTCGTTGGTTTGCAAAAGGACGATCCGCTCCAGATCCTCGGCGCTCAGCTTGCCCGAGTCGACCAGTAGTTGTTCGAGGCTATGGATGGTCGGACCCCCTTCTCAGGCGTTGTTTCTCATTCATTGTCATAAAAGCTCTCGATGGTATGCAGGGCCGCCACGGGATCGTCGCGGCCGGCTAGTTCGCGGCGCAGCCCTTCGTCACTCATCAGGCGGGAGATCTCCTGGAGCGCGCCGGTGAGTTCGACGCGGTCATCCTGGGAGCCGACCAGACAGAAGACGAGGCCGACGGGTTTGTCGTCATAACTCGCCCAGTCCAGAGGCTCGGCTGCGATCCCCAGGGCCACGCGCAGCGGTCCGGCGTTCTCCAGGCGGCAGTGGGGCAGGGCCACGCCGTGACCGATCCCCGTGGTGATCATCGCCTCTCGCTTGAGCACGGCGTGGAGGATCACGGCGTGCTCGTGCTCGTCGGCGGCCAGCAGCGCGGTGAGCTTGACCACGGCGGCGCGCTTGTCCAGGGCATCCAGGGGCGCCAGGATGCGCCCGGCGCTCAGGTAGTCTGTCAGCTTCGGCGGCATCAGTCGTTGGCAAGTTCGTCGCGCAGCGCCTCGAGACGGCCCTTGAGCTCGATCAGACGCGGGCGCAGGCTTGCCTCGGCCACCGGCGCGGCCGCACCTTCGGACAGCATCCGTCGGGCGAAGCGGGTCTTGAAACCCCGGCGGTTGATCAACTCGTCGAGGCGCAGCAGAACCTCCAGGGCCGGGTAGCGGAAAGCGGCCCCGGCGCCGTCGCCCACGGCGTGAGCGCGCACCTCGGGGAACTCGCGCAACCAGTGGAGAATCTTGTAACGGGGCAGGTTGGTGATCCGGCTGACCGCGCGCAGGTCGTAGGTCCGATCCATGATGACCTTTCGTTGTCCGCCAACTACGGCTTGGGTCCGTCCGCCGATCCAGCACCGTCGGCGTCGGCGTTCCCGGGCGTGCTTCCCGGGCGGGGCGGAGCCTCGACGCCGCGGATCAGGCGACGGATGTTGTCGCGGTGCATCACCACCACCAAGGTGGCCACCACCGCGGCGAAGCCCAGAAAGTAGTAGTTGGGCTCGACGTCCTCGATCATCGCGAAGACGGCGATGATGATCGGGTAGGCCCCGGCGGCGGAGATCGTCGAGATGCTGACGATGCGGGTGAAGAGCAGGACCACCAGGAAGACGCCCAGCGTCGCCAGGCCCACCCAGGGGTCCAGGGCCACCGTGGCGGCCAGGCCGGCCATCGCGCCCTTGCCTCCGCGGAAGCCCAGGAAGGGGGTGAAGATGTGCCCCAGCATCACCGCCAGCATCAGCGCCGCGCCGTGGAGGATGAACAGCTCGCCGACGAGGAAATCCACGGGCAGCAGCCGGGGAATGAACCATACCGCCGTAAAGCCCTTGGCGCCGTCGGCGAGATAGGCCAGGGCGCCGGGGAGACGGCCGCAGGTCCGCAGCACGTTGGTGGCGCCGACGTTCTTCGAGCCCTCCTCGCGCAGCTCGACACCCGTGGAGAGCTTGGCGATGATCCAGCTCCAGGGCACGGCGCCCCAGACGAAGGCGATGGCGATCCCGAGGGCCAGGTTCACGGAACGGCGGTCCTTTCGTCAAGGCGCGCGGGTCGCGCTCCAGTGGCGGTAAGCGGCGACGGGCTCGACGCAAGCCCGGGAGCCCAGGGGAGCGGTCCGGGAGTTCAGCGCCTTCGCCCTTGGAGGGTGGTTATTGGTGTCAACCCCCCACCCGACGCGCGGACTTTTCCAGAGTAAAGGCTAAGTTGGAGCCTGCCACATAATTGTACATAAC
>WJMB01000375.1 GCA_014728185.1 Candidatus Coatesiibacteriota bacterium | reverse complement strand
TGCCAGCGGGCGTCCAGCCCCATGCCCCACCAGGCGTGGTCAACGCGGTGGCTCCAGCTCCACCAGTCGTGGGTCAGAGGGTAGGTCATCCCGCAGTCCAGCTCCAGACGCAGATCGTGGTCGTCGGCCAGGGGCAGGCGGTAGCCGCCGCCCAGGGAGAGGCGGTTGCTGTCCCAGGTGTCGGGGTTGACCTCGTAGCCGGCGGCGATGAACCAGCGCCCCCGGGTGGGGAAGATCTCGAGCTCGAGGAGGAAGCGGAAGTGGTTCTCGTCCTCCGGGACGCTGTAGGCTTCCACGCCGAGGGCCATACCGGCGACGCCGCCGGCGAGGGCGGCGTCGACGGTAACGAGCGCGATGATCAGGCTCAGCCCGGCAATGGTCGCGGTGCGGCGCTGCACGGCTTAGAGATAGTAGCTGGCGCCCAGACCGAACACCAGATGCAGGCTGCCGGCGAAATCCAGCCCCACGGCGGGGCGCAGCGAGATGTCTTCGGTCAGGAAGAACTCGATGCCGCCGGTGGCGTTGAAGCCCACGTTGGTGCGGTCGCCGCTCTGGTAGAACTCGGCGTTGCGGTTGTCCGGGTCGTCGTCTTCGCGATCCTCGTAGGGGAACTCGTCCCAGGAGCCCATATCCAGGGCCAGCCCGGCGCCGACGAAGGCGGTGAAATCGGTGCTGATGGGAATGTTGTACTGGGCGCCCAAGGCCACCCGGGTCATCATGGTGTACTCGCCGAAGGAGAAGTCGATGTTGGCGAAGGCGGCCAGGTTGTCGACGAAGTAGTACTGCCCGCGCAGGCCGACGAGGATGCCGCCGGCGTCGTTGCCGTAGGGGTCGCCGTCCTCGTCCTGGCGGGGCCAGGTCATGTAGCCCAGGAAGAGCCCGCCGGAGAAGGCGCCGGCGCGGTGATGGTTCATCACCTGGGGCGTCGGGTCGGTCTCGCCGTATTCGTTGTCGTCGCCGGGGTCGTAGGTGGCCTCGTCGGGATCCTCAGCCAGAGCCGGCAGGGCCGCCAGCAGGCCGAACACCACCACGAGTATCATCAAGCGCAAACTGAGGTACCGCATCTAAACCTCCTGGGAAGCTGCGGTCAATGGTCACACGGTTGAATCGAGAACGGTCGCGACCGCTGTCGATGTCCGGGTTTCGTTCGTCTCCTCCACCGCGACGGCGGATTAATGCAGTATAGCACGCCCGACCGCGGGCTTACAATCAACCCCTTGACTTACCCGGCCCGCGGGGATAAACTGAATCAGTGGATATATACACCCGTTAAGCAGTTAGGGGCTTTTCCGGTCTCCGGACCCGTCGTTTGACTTGCTGTGAAAAACCTATTCCACAAGGGATCATCACAAGAAACTGGACCAACATTGGTAACCGGGATAGTTTCATCTGGGAATGGAGCTATGAAAACGTACTCGACGCACGGCGTCAACGCGTGAGGCCGGCTAGCTGATACAGGTTGCAAATCACGCTACAGCCCGCCGCCGGCATATCACTCACTATCAGTACAAAAAACCTTTGGGCGAGATCTACAGCCTCGTGCTTCGCACAGCACTATGCTAAGAACAAGTAGAACAAGGCGAATTTGAACGCCACAAATCCGCTGTATGATTCCGCTGTATGATAAAGCCTGCTAAGCAAGCAATAAAGCATGGCATCACACACGATCCCGGACCAGATATTTTCACCTCGAAATACCGCCCCACCTCGAATAAAAGCGGCTGATAGGAGGCAATGTCGAAGAAAGAACCACCCGTCCCTTGCCTCTCGGCGCATGTTCGTTATATCTGCATGTTTTTAGGTTGCTTGGGATCGAGCATCTTCATCGAGGCCAATGTTGCCAAACAGTTGCTTATAGAGCGTCGGGAAGACTAAACAGGCAACATAAGGAAAATGAAAACAAGCTTGAGTTGCCACAAACAGCTCATGCTATGTGTAAACCTGATTGCCTGCCAACTGCTGATAAATGAACGGTATTCAGTAACACCGTGGTCCGTGATAGTTATGTGATCCCTAAAGCATTGAATGGCAGTCTATTAGCTAGAAGTGCCGGTCCATGAACGAGTGATAATCCTAGCGGCTAATTGCCTTATCGAGTAGCTGCTATTGCGGATTGAGTATTAAAGCCGCCTTAAACACCGCTCTCTGGATAAGCGTTATCTGTTCATTTGCTGTGATAATTGCCCTTGTTTTACCGCGACCGGGAGAGGTTTTGCGGGCGGGGTGAGCGATTGTGCGCGGTAAGGCGCTCAAGTCCGAGCGTACGTGAATCCAGGGCCTTCAATGCCAATCGTGGAAGGCATCATTAACCCTGTCCGGACCGAATTCTTATTGTAGCCTGCTGATAATAAGCGTTATGATTCTCAGATACCTGTCACAGAGCAGTTTGTTTAATAATTGGCTGCCAAGATAGGCGTGATCCGTAGCAAATCCAGTTACCAGCACACCTGAATATGCCCTGAGAGCAGCGCGCCACTTGGGACTAAGTGATGAAATCATAAGCAGTAAGGGTATATCAAATGAGTGTTTGATCAGAACGGAGCTTTTCCAGGGGTTCCGGGAGGCGGAGAGGACCAAGCAAACCGCGCTTTCCCAACCCGATCCGGTCCGGACACGCTCCATGATCCCCAGTGAAATATGCCCGTCCAGCACGGGTGATAATCCTACTACTCGTTAGCGATATCCGCCCGTCCAGGCAAGAGTTGCAATCCCCAACCGGAACCGACCCGGCGCTACTCGCCGTTAGTAACACAACCATGGCCAAACGATTAAATCTCGGCCCCGAGATCGAGCGCTACACGCAGATTCTGGTCAACGATCCCAACTCGCTGGCCTTCGTGCCCCTGGCGGACGCCTATCGGAAGAGCGGGCTCTACGAGGAGTCCTTCGCCGTGCTCAAGCGCGGAATGACCCGCCGTCCGGACTACCTGCCGGCGCAGATCGTCCTCGGTAAATGCTACCTGGACCTGGGCAACCACTCCAAGGCCGAATCGACCTTCAAGGCTGTTCTGCGCACCGACCCGGACAACCTGGTGGCGTTGCAGTCCCTGGCCCAGTTGCGCAAGAACCAGCACCGCTTCGGCGAGGCGGCCACCGTCTACCGGCACATCCTCGAACTCGACCCCTCCAACGGACTGGCCCGGGAACAGCTCGAACGCCTGGAATCCCCGGGCGGCAAGCAACAGCGCGAGGACGTCATCGAGGTCGACCTCGGCGCCCCGGCCCCGGCGTCGCGCCCCCCGGAAGAGCCGACTCCCAACGCCGATGAGCCCGAGACCACGGGTCTGGATTTCGACAGCGTGATGCGTGAGGGCGAGACCCGCCAGGAGCCGCCGCCGGCCGAAGCGCCCCCGGTTGCTCCGACCCCCGAACCGAGTCCCGAGCCCGAGCTGGACCTCGAAGACGTGCCGGCCGAGCCGGTCGAGACGACGGGAACGGCCGAAGAACAGCCCGGATCCGCCGTCGAGGAAGCCCTCCGCGGGAGGATCGAACCCGAGGTCTCCACCGATGATTTGATTATCGACGATACCCCCACCGAGCCCGTTTCCGAAACGGAAACCGACGGCCTGGACATCGACATCGAAAACGAGTTCGCCGACGACTACCCGGCTCCGGCCCCGGTTCACGATGAACCGACTGCCGAGCGGGCCGATGCCGAAGCGGAAAGCCGCGTCGCTGAGTCCCCCGAACCCGAGATTGATATTGAACGGGAGTTCACCGGCGGCGAACCGCCCGTCCGCGACGACCCCGACGAGGCCGAGGGGCAAGAGACGCCCGCAAAGGTCGAGGCGGCCGAGGAAGACGACGTCGAACTCGACGCCCCCGTACCCCCGCCCCCCAAAAAAGACGAACTGCCCGTCGACGAACATCCCACCGAGGTGATGGATGAGGAGGACCTGCCCCCGGTCCAGCCCCCGGTCAAGGACGAGATTCCCCAGGTCGACGGATTGGCCAATCCCAACAAGGGCGCCTTCACCAACTGGTTGAGCGAGCTGGCGGAATCCGAGGACGAAAAACAACCCCCAGAAAACAAGGAGTCCTAAAGTGGCAGTCGAAGAAGTCAGGGGTATCCTCAACTCCCTGCTCAGTGTCAGGGAGGTCAAGGTCGCCGTGGTCGTCGGCGAGGACGGCTTGGTGCTCGATTCCGTCGGCGCCAAGGACGCCGATGTCGAGGAGATCGGAGCCATCTGCTCCAACGGCTACCTGACCCTCAAGCGCACCGGTGAGGAACTGGGCTACGGCCACGTCGTCCAGTCGATCACCCGCTACCAATCCGGCGTCATCGTCCTCTCCCGCCTGCCCAACCAGTTGACCATGGCGGTGGTGGCCACCAACAAGGCCAACCTGGCCGAGGTCTGGAACGCCACCGGCAACATCCTCACCGAGGTAGCCAAGCTGCTCCGGTGATGCTTCAGCCGCCAACCCCGCAAGCCAACCAACCCGCCCCCGAGGTCGCCGCCCTGACCTCAGCGGCCCTGGAGAGGCTGCGCCGCGCCGACCCCGAGCGCCACGCCCACAGCCTGGCCGTCGCCCGCCTGACCCGCCCCTTCCAGACATCCTTCAGCCGAGCCTACGCCCGCCGCGGCCTCTCGATCGACGTCGTCGCGACGGCGGAGCCGCGCAACGATCCACCCACACCGGGAGCGCCCCGGCGGCTCTGGAACGTCGTCGAGGTTCGGTCAGCCACGTCCCCGCAGAGCGCAAACGGCTCCGGTGGGCTCAGCGACGAGGAGCGCGCCCACCTCGCCGGCGTCCTTCACGACGTGCGGCGTAACGACGACGGCCGCTCCCACCTGTTCGTCCCCGACGAGGTCGAGTCCCGGCACCCGGCCAGTCTGCTCCACGGCCCCCTGGCCGCACAGTGGGCCTGGGACCAGGGCCTGCGCGACGTCCGGGTCCTCTTCGCCGTGCGCTACCACACCATCGGCCACCCCCGGCCCACCCCGCTGCTCTGCGCGCTGATGCTGGCCGACGCCCTGGAACCGGGTCGCCGCTTCCCCGGTGTGGATAAGCTACGCGCCGTCGCCGAAGCCTCTCCCCTCGAGGCGCTGCATAACCGCCTGGAGCAAACCACGAGGCACGTCCGCCGCTGCGGCGGCGAGGTTCACCCTAACACCCTGGAGCAAATGAGGTTTTTGGCCGCGCTGATTGAATCCGGTTCCACTATCGATCCTTACCCCCGAACCTGACCTTCGAGGAGGACCTATCAGCCCTCAGGAGAAACCCGCCGGCGCCGAGCTCCTCCGGTTGATCGCCCGGACGCTGGACCGGGGCAAGGCCGAGGACCTGCTGGCCCTGGACCTGCGCGAGCTGGCGGCGATGAGCGACTTCTTCCTCATCGCCTCGGCCGCCACCGATAACCACGTCCGCGCCCTGTTGAAGAGCCTCAGCCGCGAGCTGGCCAAGCACGGCGTCAAACCGATCCACCGCGAGGGCGAGGACTCCTGCAACTGGGTCCTGTTGGACTTCTTCGACGTCGTCGTCCACCTCTTCCGCCGCCCCGTGCGCCGCTACTACGACCTCGAGCACCTCTGGGGCGACGCGCCGGAGCTGGAGCTCGGGCTGGAGTCGCCCCCCGACACCGAAGCCGCCGGTTGAGCCATGTTCCGCATCCGCCTGATCAGCCCGGACCCCACCCGGCGCACCTTCATCCGCGACGGCCTCGAGTTCTACGCCGGACGCCTGCGGCCGCACTGCGCCTTCGAGCTGCTGGAGCTCCGCACCCCGCCTGTGCGTGAGGGCGGCCGGGGAGCCGTCGCCGCCGCCCGCCGCCGGGCCGCCGAGCTGGTCCGGCGACGCCTGACCCCCTCCCACCAACTCCTCCAGCTCGATGTCGACGGCCGGCCCCTCTCCTCCGAGGACTTCGCCGACCGGCTAAGCGATTGGCGCGCCACCCTGCCCGGGCTGGACATCGCCCTGGGCGGCGCCCACGGCCTGGAGGCCCTCCCCGGGGCCTTCCGCCTCTCCCTGGGACCCTGGACCCTGCCCCACGAGCTGGCCCGCCTGGTCGTCCTCGAAGGCCTCTACCGCGCCTTCACCATCCTCTCCGGCCACCCCTACCACAAGGGGGATTGACGGTACATGAGCTCGATGAGTCGCTGAGATTATCGGCAACACTCGCTCAGGCTCCGGTTTCGTGTCAAGGACGGCACCAGCGCCGCCGAAGGAATTCGAATCGGACAGAGCGGAACCCGAGCCAGATACCGCTTGCATCACCCGATACCTCGATTTTGTCAAAGACAGCATCCAAGATACGACAACGACCGGGATGCCCCGGTCGTTGTCGTGATACTGTTGACATGCATTTAACTCTTGCTGTTACTCCAGGGTCTTGATCTCGCCCCAACTGGAATCCTCGACGGCGAAGCCGGTGACCTGGAAGCTCCAGACCTCGTCAACGCCCATGTCGTTGCCGGCGTTGTCTTCGAGGGTGCCGGCCACGGTGCAGGTGATCTCGTCGGGGGGCAGGTCGGCGTCGGGAGTGAAGGTGCAGACGACGTCGTTGGGATCGGTGTCGTCGATGTCCAGGGTGCCGCTGATGGCGCCGTTGGAGCCGCTGAC
This sequence comes from Candidatus Coatesiibacteriota bacterium, assembly GCA_014728185.1. GTDB lineage: Bacteria > RBG-13-66-14 > RBG-13-66-14 > RBG-13-66-14 > RBG-13-66-14 > WJMB01. Next base: position 1,134 of record WJMB01000375.1, on the reverse strand, counting down.
GGTCACGACGATGCCGCTGGACATAGTGGTGTCTTCAACATCGAAGTCGATGGTCGAGGTGTTGATGCCCGAGGAGTCGTCGGTGCAGTGGAAGACGATATCGCTGCCGGGATCGACGCCGGTGTCGCCGTCCCCCGGAACCATCCCGCTGACCTCGGGCGCGGTGCTGTCGCCGCCGGCGGTGCCGTTGACGCGGAAGAAGGCGTCGTAGCCGCTGTCACCGCCGTTCTGGTACATGTTGCCGCCGTCTCCACACAGCCAGTAGTAAGTGCCGCTGGTGTAGTAGAACTCGATCCAGTAGGTGGTGCCGGCGGTGGCGGAGAAGTAGTCGGCGGGGGCCAGGCTGATATCACTATGGTAGAGATCGAAGCCCCAGTTGTCGTCACCAGTGTCGGTATTGACGACGGTGTCCGGGGTGCCCGTCCAGAGCTGGCTGCCCGGAGCGCCACCGCTGTCGGCGAAGATGGTCAACTGGTAAGCGCTTCCGGGGCCGAAAGCAAAGACGCACCAGACCTCGAAGCCCTCGATGGTGGCGCTAGCGGCCAGGGTGAAGTCATCCTGGGAGTGATAGCTGCCGCTGGAGGTGAGGCCGTTGACCAGATCACCGTAGGAGTAGGGGTTTTCCCAGAGAACGGCGGGGTAGTTCGGAGAGTACATCACGCTGGCGGCCACGTCGTCGAGAGGGGGCAGGTAGCCCAGTTCCGCCGGAGCCGCCAGGGCGGCGACGACGACGAGGAGGACTAGCAAGGCGGTCTTTTTCATCATTGTCCTTTCGGTGGGTGAGGGATACGCGCAAGGAAGGCACAGAGCGGTCGCTCGAGAAAACCGGTCGCTTGTTCAACATTGCCATTGTCTAATACACAGATTCACAAGTCAAGATTCATTCTGATTGGATAAGCCTTTAGTATTAAAATATCGGCATTAAGGCGGAATGAATATCAGATTGAGAGCCAGCCTATCGCTTGCCATGTACAGTATGTAGCCAGGAACAGCTTTCTATGGCATACATAAGATAACTATAGACGATATAAGAATATAAACTGCTAATACGCGACTTCTCCATTTTATACCATGTATATACCTATATAAACTGCTTGATATTTTGCGTATTAGCCATATTCATGATTATATATA
>WJMB01000374.1 GCA_014728185.1 Candidatus Coatesiibacteriota bacterium | reverse complement strand
GCGGGATGGCTCCCTTGTAGTGTGATGATCCCTCCCGAGTTAAGACGTTCGCTGAGCGGGCAGTCACCGCCCGGGTGCGTCGCGCTTTGAGCCCGATACTATCCTGCGCAGTCTTGTTACTTGATATTGAGGCAGTTATGAGTCGAGCGGCATTCGGGTGGTCGTTCTTTACCGGCAACTGGGCAGTGTAGGTTATCCCTCAAGCACACCTCTTCCAGCGCCACTTTTAACTGCTAATAAGTGACAGACGCATTTGCTGCTACACGTGTATTATCAGCAGGTTACAATCACAAGCCGGTCCGAACACGGTGTACGATCCCAATAATAAATCAGCAACCTTGCTCTCGGCGAATGCTCGTTACATATGCATGTTGTTAGCCTACTTGGGATCGATACATCATCATCGAGGCCCATGGAGCCAAGCGGTTCCTTTTAAGAGCTGAGAGGTCAAAACAGGCATAACAGGAATGGGAAGCTTACTTGACCCGTCACAAACAGCAAAAAATGTGCTAATCTGCTGCCCGCTAACTGCTGAAAATTGAATGATATTCAGTAACACCCTGGTCGGTGACAGCTGAGTGATCCCATTTCTTGCTTGTTTTTCGCGCATATGTGACGAATGGACATCCGACGAGCCTAACAATCAAGCTGGCGGTTTAGCAGCTTATCCACCGAGGGCGCGCCCTGTAGCCGCCACGTTATACTTACTTGTCAGTGGCGGGCGCTTCTGAGGTTTCACGCGAATAATCAGCCGATAACAATCAGAACCAGGTTCGAACAGGGCAAACGATCCCTACAACGGTTGATGAAACGCCGAGTGAAGAACGGGCTGAATAGGCGGGAGGCGCGGTGGTGAAGGACGGCGGCGGAACGGCATCGTCGACCCGGTCGGGACTGTGGCGCAACACGCTGTCGCTGTCGGTGGCCGGTCTGCTGACGACGCTGGTGGGCATCGCCCGCGCTCTGTTGCTGCCCAAGATCCTGGCCACTCCGACGGAATACGGCCTGCTGCTGATCGTCAACCTGATCGCCGGCTTCGGCATCTACGCCCACCTGGGGGTGACCACCGGCGTTTATCGGCAGATCCCCTACCTGCGCGGAGCGGGAATCGACGAAGACGAGATCGACCGCCTGCGGAACTCCGGGCTGGGCTTCGTCGGACTGGCCGGGTTGAGCGCCGCCATGGTGGTTCTGCTGATCGCCGGCGGCTCCGCCTTCACCTCGGGGCTGGCCTACGCCGCGGTGATCGTCGGCGGCGCCGCGCTGGTGCTTTTGCGCAACCTGACCGCCTACCTGACCAACCTCTACCAGGCCGAGCGGCGCTTCGCCCAACTGGCCCGGATCGAGGTCGTCTACAGCTTCAGCTCGGTGATCCTGACCCTCACCTCGGCCTATTTCTGGGGAGTGGCCGGCATCGTCATTGCCCAGGTTGCCGTCGAGCTGAGCTTCATCGTGGTCTACTGGGCGCGATTCGGCCGTCCACTGAGACCGCGCTTCGATCCGGGGCGGGTCTGGGGTGTGCTGAAGATCGGTCTGCCCCTGACCGTGGTCACCTTGCTGCGCTATGCCCTGGAGAACACAGACGCGGTTTTCATCGCCCGCTTCATCGGCGGCGACGTCGGCGGTTTCTTCCGTTTGGCGCTGGTGGTGGGGCTCTTCGTCAACCTGGTCCCGGCCAAGCTGGGCACGGTGCTCAATCCGGAGATCGCCTACCAGACGGGGCGCCGCAGCGATCGGGGCTTGCTGGACAATTTGCTGCGCTACACCGAGATCAACGCCCTGTTATCCTCGCTGATCGCCGCCGTCGGAGCGATTCTGATCCGGGTGCTGCTGCCGCTCTATCTGCCCGACTACCTCCCGGCGGCGCCGCTGAGCTATATCGTCATGGGCCGGATGGTCTTCTTCTCCACCATGATGGTGGCGGGCAACACCCTGATCAACCAACTGCTGGAGCGACGCACCATGTGGCGCTGGATCATCCTGCAGGCGGCCTTCCTCGCGACCGCCGTCGGCCTGGTCCTCTGGACCTATCTGGGGCAGGGATCGGTGTTCGCGCTGGTGCTGGTGAACTCGGCGGTTATCTGCGTCTACGCGCTGGTGTTGTGTTTCTTCGCGGTGCGCGAGCTCCAGGGCGGGTTCCGCGGAGCCCTGGCGATGATCTCCCGGATCCTGATCCCGGCGTCGATCTGCGCCCTGGCGGTCCTGGCCGGGTGGACGGTCCTCGAGTTGTTCGCCGACGGTTTCTTCCTCTGGCGTCTGCTGGGCGCACTGGCGGCCTTGGCGCTGGTTCTGGCGCCCTACCTGGTATACAAGGAGCGGCGTCTCAAGCTCTTCGGCCGTCTCTGGCGCGGCATCTTCGGCGGGACGGTGAGCGATGGCGCGGCCTGAGGTACTGCTCGGCGTGGTGGAGCGAGCATCGCTCGGCGAACTCGAGGGGGCGATGGGTGATACGCTCCGGCGTGGTTGTCGGCCGGTGCTGGTCGACCTGCTGCCCGGCTGTCTGCGGCCCGAGTTCAGCGCGGCGGCCCGGCGGCGGGGCCTGGAGGTCCTGGACGGCGGACGCTTCTTCGGAGCAGTCCAGCGGCGGGAAACCGAATACGCCGCGTCCAAGATCGCCGACGCCGCCCTGGGCTCCGTCGCCGACCGCCTGGTGCTGCGAGGTCTGCGTCTCGACAAGATCTTCCACCACATCTACCACTGGTACAACATCCGCCCCGCCCTGATCGGCCCAGTCGTTCTCCAGCGACTGATGGCGGAGCGGCCCTGGGCGGGACTGACCCTGTTGGGCGGCGACGAGTTGCGCGCCGGTGTTCTGGCCGAATTCTGCCATGGCCGGGGGTTGGCCTTTCGAGCTCCCGGCCGTTGCTCCGAAGCCTACACCCGGCGTTTGCGCTACAGCCGCCGCCTGGCCTCGCGCGGCGTAGTGCTGGGACCCCGCGCGGCCCATTACCTCAGCGCCCTCAGGGATCGGCTGCGCTTTATCGGTTCCGCGACGCGGATTGAACCCTGCGAGATCCTGGTCCTGCCCGTGACGCCGACCGACGCGGCCAACTGGCTGCCCGTCGCCCAGGCTCTGCCGCCGGAGGCGAGCTGGGCCGTGGCCGCCGATGATCCCGCTCTGCTCCGGGCTTACCCCGCTGATGTCGGGCGGTACGACCTGCGCGCCCTGGCCCGTATCGACGGGCTGATTCCCTGGATCCGCGCCTACCGCCGTCTCGAGCCCCTGGTCGCGGAGCTGCCCGGGCTGATCCGAGGCTTCTCCCATCGCGGTTGCCAGCTCGACGAGCTGCTCCGCGTCTGGATGCTGCATCGTATCCGCTTGCTGCTGTGGAGGATGCTCCCGATGATAGCCGGCCTGGAGCGGTTGCTTAACCGACTGGAACCCTCCCTCGTCGTCGCCCTCAGTGAGCGTGACGTGACCGCCCTGACCGCCTTTCAACTGGCCCGGAGGATGGGCGTGCCGACCCTGGCGCTGGAATCCCACGACATGATTTATGGCTCCCCGCTGTTCGGCCGCCCGCGAGCCGACCGGATGGCCCTCGGCGGGCGGGCCTCCCGGCAGGTGTATCTGGAGCACGGCGCCGCTGAGGAGCAATTGGTCGTCACCGGTCAACCGGCCTACGATCGCCTGGTGGAACTCGGTCGGCGGCCGCAGGGACCGTTGAAACGACGCTTCACCGACGAAGAGCGTCTGGCGGTCTTCTTCTCCCAACCGACCGACGTCACCCTGCCGGTTTCCCTCAAGCGCCGTTTCCTGGAGGGCGCCCGCGAACTCGAGACCCTCAAGGGCTGGCGGGTATTGCTAAAACCACACCCCCGCGAG
>WJMB01000404.1 GCA_014728185.1 Candidatus Coatesiibacteriota bacterium | reverse complement strand
GAATAGATTCAAAAGGGGGATCACCGCCAGGCAACCCAGGGCGGCCCCGGCCAGGTCCGCCCAGTAAAGGCTGCCGATCCGCTTGGAGTTGAAAGAGAAAATCGCGGCGATGATAAAACCGCCGACCAGGAAGGGCAGAAAGAAGATCAAGACGATCAACATCAAGGAAAGGATTCCCTGTAGACCAAATACCACAACGATTCCGGAGTTAAGATAAATTGCCGGCATCAGCGCGCAGAGCAGCGCGAACACTATCAAGGCCCAGGGGAGAAGCCTTTTGATTCGCTCCTCGAACCAGGAGCGGCGGATGAAAATGATCGCCGCAGCTACGCTGCCACCCAGAAGGGCCAGCGAGATTACGAAGAAGGCCAGGTAGTTCCAGATGGTCACAGAGAAGACCCTCATCAAGGACAGCTCGTAAACCAGGGTCGTCAGGCTGACCAGGAGCACTGCGAGGTGTAGACGCCATTTCTTCATCGGTGTATCCTTTTGACGAGGATCAAACTAGATCTCGGGATGAAGGGATCTAACGGTGAGAGAATCTCGGGATATTTGATCAGGCGGGGCAATGAAAAGGGGATCGTCACATGAAAGTGGACCAACATCGATAACTCAGGGGGCGGCTTCCAGGACGGGAGTGCTGACACTTATCTTCCAAAATGCATCAGTTCTACGAACCCAAGGGTTTTTGTTACTGCTAAAGCCGCTGTTAGAAAGTACCTAGCATCATTACTCCCAGAAAGCCCAGGACGTGAATCAGGAGTCGCGACTTTGTAACTCCCGGCCTGTTAGTAGTGTGTGTCTAGGTTCAGTGCCACAAAGCAACGCGCGGATAGTGACAGCCCAATAAGATATAGCAGTGGAGTTATCACTCGTTTTTAGACCGGTGCTTCTCGCTAATAGACTGTCAATCAATGCTTTACAGCATACTTGCTCCCATTATCAAGCTGCCGATTTGGGGCAATCAACCTCGCCTTGTACATAGTGATGCGTGAAGCCCGAGGCTGTCGGTCCCGCTCAAAAGCTATAGTACTGATAGTTAGTGATATGCTGACAGCCGGTATCGTTTGGTTTAGAAACCTTGGCAGCTAGCCGCCCTCACGAATGGATGCCTCCCGCCGAGCATTTTTCGAGGCCCCCTGCTCGATGCAGCTCTTTATAGTAAAAAATGTTTGTCCAGTTTCTTGTGATGATCCCTAAAGCATTTATTAACAGGTCACTAGCGAAGTGTGTCCGTTCAGGTATGTGAGATAATCCCATGTAAAAACGGGAAGCTGATGCCGTTAACCACGTTTCGTCAATGTTAAGCCATACCAAGGGAAAAGCCAAGCGGGAAAGCCGGCGGTGATCGGTGCATTCGATAATAGTCCATGAAAGATTAAGTCGTTTTTTGGTTGGCAACTCAAGGAAATATGTAACCATTCTGAACAAAATCATGATTGCAATCTGCTGATAGTACACGCTATAATTAATATTGATTTACAAAATAGGCAAGTAAAATCGTTGGTTAATATAAGCGAGTCATGTATGATACCTGCTTATAATTACACATATATACTCTGGCTGTAAATTGATAGCTGGCTAAAAGTATTATAGTACTAAGTTATAAGGTTGTGTAACTATATGAGTGCTTGTTTAAAAAGACCAATGCGAAGGGCGGTGAGGATCTGGCAAACCGCTCCCAATCAGCCTGGTTTGGTCCGAGCTCGCTCCATGATGCCTAAGCCGATTCTCCGCCGCCCCGGTTTTCGACCGCCTTGACGCGCCCGGCTGCGGGCGGTATAGTTTAAGCGTATTCAGCCGAACGAACCCTGGTCATCCCACCCTGAGCCCCCCTCCCTGGAGCCCCCGACCCTTGACGGTACACGTAATTCCCCAAAACCAAGTCGACCCCGACGAGTTGGCCCGGATACTGCGGCGGCCCGCCGCCGTCATCGGTGCGCCTACCGACAGCACCTATGGCCTGGTGGCACGCGCAGCCGATACCGCCGCCGTGGAGCGCGTCTATCAACTCAAGGATCGTCCCCGCGAAAAGCCCCTGGTTTGTCTGCTGGGTTCCCTGGTCTGGATCGAGCGCTATTGCCTCCCAGTGAATGAACAATGGAGACGGCTGGCCCTCTCCTGCTGGCCGGGGCCTTGCAACCTGGTGCTTCCGGCTGGGCCGGCCATGCCCGTTGCGCCCCTGGCCGGCGGCAGTACCGTGGCGGTGCGCATACCGGATAACCCACTGCTTCAGCGCCTGCTCGACCGGCTCGATGAACCCCTGGTCGCCCCCAGTGCCAACCCCGACGCCGCCCCGGCCTCGCTGAACGCCACCGGCGTTGCCGAGTACTTCCCCGAGGGCCTGGAGCTGATCATTGACGGCGGCGCCTCCTGGAGCGCCCTGGGCTCCTCCATAGTCGACTTCAGCACATCCCCGCCCCGCCTGCTCCGCGAAGGCGGTATCGGCCGGACCTGCCTGGAGGCCCTCCTCGGCGGACCCCTGGATTTCCAGGTAACGCCCAGCGCGCAACTGTCCGGCGACTCCGGCGAAACCGTTTCGTAAAAAAGCCGTCACGCCCCGCCCGGCTTTGGCACATTTCTTGCGGAGATCGGCTCCGACCCTCCATACAGTCTGTGGCATCTTGTGCAAGAAATGTGCCAAAGCCTCAGTGTTGGTTTCCACGATAACAGCATTCTTCCGGCGCCCGGTTTCGCCGGAGTCGCCTGCGGGAACGGCCCAATTCGCCCCGGGGGCATTTTGTAACGGTGTCGGGCGAAAGACCCCGCGCGAGATGTTGCTCTCGCAGTAAACGCTCTCGTTCCGGTATTCGGTGACGATCCCATCAGTTTTAGTCGGTAAGGAGCAGGAATGAAGATAGCCGTCGGCGCCGATCACGGCGGCCTCGAGGTCAAGAAGCGCGTCATCGCCTGGTGTCTGGAGAACGATCAGCGGGTGATCAACCTGGGCACCGACGATACGGAGTCCGTCGACTACCCGGATTACGCCGCTCTGGTCTGCCGGTCCGTGGTCGACGGCGAGGCCGAGCGCGGTGTGCTGATCTGCACCAACGGTGTGGGGATGTGCATGGCGGCGAACAAGGTCGACGGCATCCGGGCGGCCCTGGTGCGCATTCCGGAGAACGCCCGCCGCAGCCGGGCTCACAACGACGCCAACGTTCTCTGTCTGGCCGGCGGCGTTGACGTCGCGCCGGAGCTCGAGGAGCTCCTGCGGGTTTGGCTGGAGACGCCTTTCGACGGCGGCCGTCACCAGCGCCGGGTCGATAAGCTGATGGACCTGGAGCGGGAGTAGGGCTCGCCTCGCGCTTTGCCCCTTGCGGGCGGTTGTGAGAAAAGGCCTGACAACCGCGCAAAGGTCTGGAGAGAAACCGGCTGGATCGACCGAATGCGAGCGGCCCGTAACCGGGCCAACACGCAGCCGAGTACTG
>WJMB01000402.1 GCA_014728185.1 Candidatus Coatesiibacteriota bacterium | reverse complement strand
GGGGGGTCCGCTCCACCGGCCCTCCGGCCTCGCGGCGCGCCAGCTCCGCCCGCACCGCGTCCTCGACGCGCCGGGATATTTTGTCGTTTTCGTTCATCTAGCTATCGCCCCGTCGTCTAACCTTCGGGCAGCAGCATCTCCACGTTCTCGTGGGGGCGCGGGATGACGTGGACGCTGACCAGTTCGCCGACCCGGCCGGCCGCCGCCGCGCCGGCGTCCGTGGCCGCCTTGACCGCGCCGACCTCGCCGCGGACCATCACCGTCACGTAGCCGCCGCCGACCTTCTCCTTGCCGATCAGCCGGACGTTGGCCGCCTTGACCATGGCATCGGCGGCCTCGACGGCGCCGACCAGGCCCTTGGTCTCGATCAACCCCAGGGCGATCTCTTGCAGGTTCTGTGCCAATGTGCCTCCTCAAGGTAAGTTTAACTTCGACATAATATCAAATTATAAAAACTCAGGTGGATTAGAGACATCTACTTGTTGCTTAGGGCCTTGTAGTGTGTAGTAGCAGTAATTTTTATGATAACCACATACTGCCAGTATCAATCTATTTAATAATGCTTCGGTTACTAAGTGCAATGCGTAATAATCATTATTTTTAATTTTTCCAGAATGTGTAAAAGCACTTCGATGCCTATATACGTCATCTTCTTTTTGTGATCTATTAATCTTGTAATGATCAAATACATAATTCCACTTTTCTTTAATTGATGGCTGTATTATTTTACTAATTATAGAACTGGCTAATTTATTTGAGTTGCTTACAATATTATTCGGAAAAAGATCAAGTATCTCTTTTAGTTTATTTTGATAGCTTGATATTTGTGGTTGAGTTAGCAAATCTGGAAGATTATTATTTATGTAAGCATTAAAAACTATATATACTAAAGAATCAAGAGCACTAAAGGAACATAGTGCGCTAGAAAAGTTATATTCATCTTTGGAATGACAATAAAAATTTATAAATGCAGTATTGCTGATTTTGTCATAAATATTACTTATTTGCCTTAATGCCTTATTGCAAAAAGATTCAAAATCGGAAGCCCACCATTGATAACTAGTTGCAACTGGTGGCCTGTTCTTATGGTGTTTTATGTTATAATATATTTCTGTTATAACTTTTCCACTACTTCTACTTATCGTTCGTTGAGTAATTGGCGTAAAGCCACCATAGGCAATAGTTATTATATCTTTAAGCATAATAATCTCTCGTTTATTGTATTTACCCATCGATATAATATATAAACTATCTTTGTTTGTTACTACTACATAGGAGTTATTACCATTTATTATACTATGATTTCTGCTGCGCACATAATTATTATGGTTATAATATATCCTATTTAGCATTTGTATGTGAGCCCTTGTTCTTATGCAACTCAAAGGAATATATTTTCGTTTCTTGATTATAGTCATCTTATTAAAATAATATTCAACAGACTCTGTGCCATTAGAATTTTGAAATAAATATGGTATCTGTGGGTAAATATGTTCGATTCTAACATAGTTACCGTTTTTCATTATAGCGATACATTTTTTAACTAATATTGTAGGATTAAAAACATCATTTATTAAATTAGAGTCACTCGTATTATATAATAATTTATTGTTACTTATAAACATAAAATTATTATCAAGTATATATTTATGTTTATTAGTATAATATATTATAAGTTTCTTAACTATGTGCATTGCTGTCCTTTCTTTGTTGTAAATGCATCTATAGTGTCTGTTTAGTAGAGTCGTTATTAACTATGATTTGAATTGTTAAGTGATACCTATATAATAGATTCGAGCGGTCTATTCCCCTACCCACTCAAGCCTCGCTTAACACCAGCGCCAGGGGCGCGGTCTGCGACCCCGGCTTTCCACTTAAACAGCGCCTGTAGCCACTCAAATGATAAAACCTTCAATCGCTAAATCCCCCCAGCTCATCCAGCACCCGCCGGACCACCTGTCGGAGGCGCTCGTCCGTTATCTCCTCGGCCCGGGGGTCCTCGAACTCGGGCAGGTCGTCCCTGTCCCAGGCCAACCGCTTGCGGTTTGTCAGGTGGCGGGCGCTGACGTTGTCGCCGGTGGCCGAGCCGCCCCAGGCCCCCGGTCCCAGGGTCAGGCTGGGCTCGAGGTGAGTTGTTGCACCGACGGCGCCCAGGGCCGAGCAGGTGTTGACCAGCACCCGACAGACCGGCTTCTCGCGGGCGAAGGACTCGATGACCTCGGCGTTGCGGGCGTGGAGGGCCAGGGTGTGGCCCAGGCCGCCGTGGCGCAGCAACTCGACGCAGCGCTCGCAGCCGGCGCGCCAGCCCTCGACGGTGTAGAACGCCAGCACCGGGCAGAGTTTCTCACCCGAGAGGGGGTGGTCCGGTCCGACGCCGTCGGGCTCAACGAGCAGAACCCGGGTGTCCGGCGGGACCTCGAGACCGGCGCCGCGGGCTACCTCGAAGGCGTCGCGACCCACGGCGGCGGCGTTGAAGCGCCCGCCGCCGAAGAGGTATTCGGCGAGGCGAAGGCGTTGGGCTTCATCGAGGAAGACGCCGCCCTCGGCGCGGCAGGCCGCCCGGACCTCCGCGACGATGGGCGCGTCGACCACCAGGGCTTGCTCCGAGGCGCAGACCGTTCCGTTGTCGAAGGTCGTGCCCCGGAAGGCCTTGGCGACGGCGTCGGCGGCGTCGGCGGAGCGGTCGATGTAGACCGGGACGTTGCCCGGTCCGACGCCGAAGGCCGGCTTGCCCGAGGAGTAGGCCGCCCGGACCAGGCCGGTCCCCCCCGTGGCCAGGATGACGTCGGTGAGCGCATGGCTCATCAACTCTTGAGTTGCGGTCGATTGGGCGCCCGAAAGACAGGCCAGGGCGTCGGCGGGGCCGCCGGCGTCCGCCAAGGCCGTGCGGCAAACCTCGACGGCCCGGCGGGTGCACTCCACCGAACGCGGGTGGGGACTCATCACCACCGCGCAGCCGGCCTTGATGCCGATCAGCGCCTTGAAGACCGCCGTCGAGGTCGGGTTGGTGCAGGGGATGATCGCCGCCACCACACCCATCGGCACGCCGTAGACCACCACGCCGCGGGCCGTGTCGCGCTCGAGCACCCCCAACAGACGCTGCGGCAGGATGCTCTCGCGGACCTCGACGGCGGCCAGGCGGTTCTTGAGTTTCTTGTCCTCGACGACGCCGAAGCCGGTCTCTCGGACAGCCAGCTCGGCCAGCTCGGCGGAAGCGGCCTCGGCGGCGCGTCCCATCACCCTCACCCAACCGTCGAGCTCGGCGGGCTCGCAACGGGACAGCTTGTCGGCGGCCCGGCGGGCGCGGAGCAGCAGCTCGCGGGCCTCGGCGATTGCGTGAAGATCGGCGTCCATCTTGTGAGCTTTCGACATTCCGCCGGGGTCGTGG
>WJMB01000064.1 GCA_014728185.1 Candidatus Coatesiibacteriota bacterium | reverse complement strand
TCCCTCCTTGTATTGCGAACGTAGATTGTTAGTATATCCCGTCGGTCGGGGGACGGTCAAGCATCCCGGGTTCTGAGTCCGCTCGGCGTGATGACCGATGATCAACAGCGTTCCGGCGGGACGGTCCGGGCTGATTCGGCGCGGTCCGGAACCGCTGAAGCGAGCATTGGATCGCCATTGGTCCCCCCTCTCGCCTCGACGAACTAGGAGTCAAACCAGGAGCCGCGGTTTCCCGTCTCGTAGCGTTCGAGTTAAGTGTGTCGACTTTGAGTGCCGCAAATCAACCTAAGGACAGCGACAGGGTTGTGAGCTGTTAAAGGCATCATGGAACGTGATCGAACCAGAATCAGGGCTGATAGTGAAAGGTTCTCCGAGCAGGCGTTCGTTGTTCAGGTGCATCCGACTTTGATCTCGATTCGAAATGCGCGGTCTTGTTACTTGATAATGATGCAGTTATGAGTCGAGTGGCTATCGGGGGGCTGGTAATTGCACGCTACTAAGCAGGATAGGTTGTCCACCGAGCATACCCCTTGCAGCCGCCACTTTCCAACTGCTGACAAGCGACAGGCGCATCTGCCACTACACGTGTATTATCAGCAGAATACAATCACAGCTCCGTCCGAACAAGGTATATGATCCCAATATGTAATAACTTGCTGTTAGAGATACATGCATACTCGGGTATGCGTGTTAACCCTAAACAAAAGGCCCCCTGCGGGGCCTTTATGCGAACGATACGAGCCGCTCTAGTCGCCGGGGCTGATGGCCTCGACGGGGCAGACCTCGGCGCAGGCGCCGCAGTCGGTGCAGAGGTCGGGATCGATGACGTAGGGCTCGCCCTCGCTGATGGCGTCCACCGGGCACTCGGGCAGGCAGGATCCGCAAGCTACGCAGTCGTCGCTGATCACGTAGGCCATTCTCTTCCTCCTTGGGGATGTCGGTTGGGGGGATCGTTTTGTCGACCAACCCCGGCGGGCATAGTAGGAATAAAGGGCCCGGCCGTCAAGGGGTGGACCTTCTTCAGGTGCAATTGATATTGCTTCTCATCTACCAGCGGTCTGTCTGTCGCGGGGCGTCGAAGGATCCCTCGGAGGGTGTTCTGTGGAGTGCGACGGCGGTGAGGGCAGAGCCGGGAGGGCGGTTCAATCCACCCGGCGGCAGGTTTCCTCCCGATCCCGCCGGGCCGGGGGGCGCGGGGTCTCGGCGGGGCGGCCCACGGGGATGATCGCCGTCAAGCGGCGTCCGTCGGGCGGCTCGAGGTGCCTCTCCAGGCGTTCCCGGGCCACCAGGGGCGCGCCCAGCCAGCAGGCGCCGTATCCCAGGGCGTGGGCGGTCAGCAGCAGGTTCTGGATCGCCGCCGCCGTCGAAACCAGCCAGGAGAGGCTCGCCCCGGCGGCGGGGTGGCCGGGCAGCAGCGCCTCGAGTTGTTTGCGCCAGCGCGAGGGCTGTGGCTCGCCGGCGACGTAGAAGACCAGGGGCGCTTTCTCGAAGAAGGTCGCGTAGCGAACCAGATTCTCCCCGGTTTGGGCGAAGCCGGGAGCCCGGCGGACGATCCCGGCGACCTCGTCGCGGACGGCCCCGGCGGCGGCGGCGTTGAACGCGGCGTTCCGAGAGGCGATCAGGAACCAGGGCTGCTTGTTGGAGCCCGAGGGCGCCCAGCGGAAGGCCGAGATCATCCGCTCGACGTCGTCGTCGGGTACGGGGTTTGCGGTGTAGCGGCGCACACTGCGGCGGCCTTCGATAATCCCGGCCAGGTGGGCGCGGCCTTCGTCGGTCATATAAATCACTCCTCGCTGTGGGTCGGCGGTTCGCCCCGGACGTAGTAGTCGCCCTCGGCCATAGGTCGGAGCCGGACGCGCCCGGCGACGATGAGCTCCTTGAGTGTGCCGCGGACGGCTTCGATGGGTTGGCCCAGCATGGCGGCCAGGTCCTCGGCGCGTCCGGGGCGGCGTCCCAGGTAGGTCAGCACCTCGCGCTCCAGGTCCAGGGCCCGGCGGCGGGTTTGGGGACCCCGGTAGGCGGCGATGACCTCGACGGGTCGGTCGAAGCCGGCGGCGATCTCTTCCAGGCGCTCGGGCTCGACGGCGGCGACCCACTCCTCGGCCGGTGGTCGCACCACGGTGTTGAGCTGGACCAGCTCGGGATCGATGCGCTCGACGGCGGCTCGCAGCTTGTCGAGGTGCTCGGCGTCGTCGTTGATCCCCGCCGCCAGCATGATCTCCAGCCAGAAGCGCCCGCCGGCCTCCCGGCGCAGCGCCGCCAGTCCGGCGATGATCTCCGCGATACGCAGCCCCGGCGCCGGGCGGTTGATGCGTTCGAAGGTCGGCTGATCGGCGGCGTCCAGGCTGGGCAGCAGCAGGTCGGAGGCGGCCAGCTCCCGGCGCAACTCGGCGTCCCCGGCCAGGGTGCCGTTGGTGATCACGCAGACCGGGGCTTCCAACCGCTCCTTGACCCCGGCGATCAGCTCGCCCAGGTCGGCGTTGAGGGTGGGTTCACCGGAGCCCGCGAAGGCGGCGTAGTCGATGCGGGGCGGCTCCGGTCCGCGACGATCCAGGGCGGCGAAGAGCTCGGCCGGGGGGAAGAAGCTGCGGCGTCGGGTTTGCGGCGTGGACGTAGGCCCGAGCTGGCAGTAGACGCAGTTCAGGCTGCAAACCTTGGAGGGCACCACGTCCAGACCCAGCGAGACTCCCAGCCGGCGGCTGGGCACCGGTCCGTAGAGGTATTCATTCACGGGGTTCCTATCGATAGGCTCCTCAGGCCAGCTTGAGCACCTCTTCGACCAGGCGGTCGATGCCGGTGTAGACTTCGGCGATGTTGCGCGCGCTCATGTAGGCCGGGGTGGAGACGATGCGGTTGGTCTCGTCGACGATGCAGTCATCGGCGGCGCACTCGACGTGTTCGGCGCCCATGTCGCGCAGGTGCCCGGCGGTTCCCGGATCACTGCCGATGGTCAGCCGGGGTTTGACTTCGGTGCCCTGGAAGACTGCGGCCACGACGGTGGGGCTGATGCAGATGGCGCCCACGGGCTTGCCGGCGGCGTGCATGGCGCGCACCGCCCGAGCCACGTGGGGGTCCGGGGTGGCGGTGGGACCCTGGAGGGCGTAGTCGGAGAGGTTCTTGGCGCTGCCGAAGCCGCCGGGGATGACCAGGGCGTCGACCTCGGCGGGATCGAACTCGGCCAGGTCGCGAACCTCGCCCCGGGCGATGCGGGCCGACTCGACCAGCACGTTGCGCTGTTCACCGGCCACCGGGGCCTGCTTGAGGTGGTCGACGACGTCGTGCTGGGTTTTGTCCGGGGCGTAGCAGACGTACTCGGCGCCACGCCGGGTGATCGAGAGCAGGGCGCTGACGGCTTCGTGGATCTCGGCGCCGTCCTTGACGCCGCAGCCGGAGAGGATAACGGCTACCTTGGGCATGGGGGGGCCTCCTGGGGTTTCCTCGGGGTTTGCTCACTGGATGAATCAGTCGGGATCATCCTGCGACACGTATCGCCTCGGGTCATTGCAACATCAGCGGGCTGAGATTGTCGAGTCGACAGCAACCTTCCACAGAGCCGCATCATGGGGCGAGGACGAACAGGAGAATGCGCTCCAAGCTCTCTGGTTAGGCCGCGGCCTGTTGGTTCATCGACTGTTCGAACCCTAGATGAACGTCGGCGAATAATAATCGCAAGGCGTTGCAACCACACCCGGTTGATGCGGAAGCACGACAGGCAAGAAGCGTTGGGATTATCACTCGTGCCTGAACAGGCATATGTCGCTAATAGCTATGTATATAGTGGCTTGTAGCTGTGCTGGTTATTCCTGTTTGTGCGTTGCCTGGTGGTATTGAAGATGTTCTCAAAGCGGACGCTTCCAATTGAAGGCTCTGCTTCGGGAAGCCGCGACTCCTGATTTGCATCTCGGACCTACCAGGTAGAATGAGGCTAAATGCGTTCAAATAGCTGCTTTAGCTAATGTGATAACTCTTTGGCTTGTCGATCAAAAGCCTATCACGGGGTATTGACGGCACCTCCGTTCCAAATGCCGCTCTTATCAAGGTAACTACGTCGGTTCGGTATCTGGTGACAATCACTAAGCGTCTACCCAACCGCCCGTTTCCAGAAGTGATGGTCATCTCACAAAGCACCGACCGGCGTCGTAGCGGCTAGCGTCCCGCTACGCGGCCGCGTTGTCAGAACAGGGAGCTTATAGTAGACTACACCCATGTTAAACCTCCTCGTCGATATTGGCAACACCAGGGTCAAGTGGACCCGCCACGATCCCGGCCGCCCGGGATCAGCGCTGCGCGCGGTGGAGGCCTGCCCCTATCCGGACTTCCGGAAAGACCCCGGCCGCGTCGTCGCCGGCCTCGAACCCGGGGACCGTGTCTGGTTCTGCGCCACCGCCGAAGGCGGCCCGGCCTTGCTCGAGCGCGCCCTCGGTGGGCGCGGCGTCGAGCTGATTCGCGGCGCCGCGCACTGCCCATTGCGCGTCGATTATGGACCGGGGCTGGGCGACGATCGCCTGCTGGCCGCCGACGAGGCCGTTGATCGTCTCGGTAACCCCTGCGTGGTTATCGGCTGCGGCTCAGCGGTGACCGTTGATCTGGTCGGCGGCGGCGAGGAGCCGTTGCTGCTCGGCGGGGCCATCCTGGCCGGTGAGCGGCTGATCCTGCGGACCCTGGGCGGGTTGGGCACCCTGCCACGCGTAGAGGCGACCGAGGCGCCCCGTCCGCCGGGAACCACCACCGAGGACTGCCTGCGCCTGGGCGCTCATCGCCAGTGCACGGCGGCCGTCGCCGACTTGATCGCCGAGTACGCCGCCCTGCTGGGAAGGGGCCTGAGCGGGCTGCCCCTGCTGCTCCACGGCGGTGACGCCGAGCGCTACCGGGGATACTTCCCCGAGGCCGTCTTCGAGGAGTTCGCCATCCTGTTCTCCCTGGCCCGGCGTGCCGCCGGCGGCCCGAAACCGCTATGAGCAAGAAGCCCGACCAGTTCGAGCGCAGCGTCCGTGAGTCCGGCCGCCGTCACGCCCTGCGCGGCCTGCTCTTCGCCCTGCTCATCGGTGTGTTCTGGCTGGCCGGCCACCTCTACACCGCCGGTCTGCGCTACACCTCACGCCTGGAATCTCCCATCGAATTACGGGGCAACCTCTACGCCACCGCTGCGGCGCCCGAGGTGTCCGCCTACCGGCGCCTGGCCGAGGTTCTGCTTAATCTGCCGCCGCTGAGGGACCTCACCGAGCTGGGCGACTATCACCTGACCATCACCCTGGACGGTGAGCCCTTTTCGCCGAACATGAGCCCCTGGGGCTCCTGCGGACCTCTGCTTTCCCGCGGACCCGGCGGCGGCTGGTCCTGCGAGATCCGGCTGCATCCCGTGGGCGTCGGCACCAGCTTCAGCGAGGTCGAGCTGTACCTGGCCGCCTACACCGAGTCCCTGCGGGCCTACGCCCAAGCCGCGCTGCCCGAGGGGGCGACCTACACCGAGCGGATCCGTGTGATCATCCTGGAGTCCCAGCTCGGGTTGATCCAGGCGCTGCGCCGTCGCGGTATCGAGGTCCACGACGACTACGCCGCCCTGGCCGAGGGCGAGCTGGCGGCTCTTGACGGCCCGCCCTAGACGGATAACTCCCGCTGAGATGTGACGGCGGCCACGTCCGCCCGCGTGTATCACCCCGGGTCGCTGTGCTATACTGGAAGCGAATTCGAACGACGACCACCGGCGCGCGCCGCCGGTTCGCACAACCGCTTGTTTATAGAGGAGGAAGGCTTGCCCGAACTCAGGCGAGATCCGATCATCGGTCGATGGGTCATCATCTCCTCGGAGCGGGGCAAGCGCCCCAGCGACTTCGCCACCGAGCCCGAGGAAACCAGCAGCGCCAACTGTCCCTTCTGTGTGGGCAACGAAGAGAAGACCCCGCCCGAGATCTTCACCGTGGACCAGCCCGATGTCGAAGGTCGCGTGCCCAACACCCCGGGCTGGCAGGTCCGGGTGGTGCCCAACAAGTTCCCCGCCCTGCGCATCGAGGGTGAGATGGAGCGCCGCGGCGTGGGCATGTTCGACATGATGAACGGCATCGGCGCCCACGAGGTGATCATCGAGACCCCGGACCACGCCAAGCGCCTGCACCAGCTCGTCCCCGGCGAGATCGAGCACGTGGTGACCGCCTACCGGCAGCGCATCGTCGACCTGACCAAGGACCCGCGCTTCCGCTACATCCTGGTCTTCAAAAACGAAGGCCGGGCCGCCGGCGCCTCCCTGGCCCACTCCCACTCCCAGCTCATCGCCACGCCGATCATCCCCAAGCGGGTCACCGAAGAGCTCGAGGGCTCCAAGATCTACTACGGCTGGAAGGAGCGCTGCGTCTTCTGCGACATCATCAAGCAGGAGCTGGCCAAGGGCGAACGCGTGATCTGCGAGAACGAGAAGTTCATCGCCCTGGCCCCCTTCGCCCCGCGCTTCCCCTTCGAGACCTGGCTGCTGCCCAAGGACCACCGGCCCTTCTTCGAACGAGACAACGACCTGACCCAGTTGGCTTCCCTGTTGGGCGAGATACTCAAGCGCCTGGCCGTCACCCTCTCCTGCCCGCCCTACAACTTCCTGATCCACAACTCGCCGGTCAACTGCCGCGGCTCCGACCTGCTGGCCTACCACTGGCACATCGAGATCATGCCCAAGCTGACCAAGGTCGCCGGTTTCGAGTGGGGCACCGGGTTCTACATCAACCCCACCCGGCCCGAGGACGCCGCCAAGTACCTGCGCGAGGCCGATATCAGCTAGCCCGCAGTTTGATCCAAGTTGAAAGCCCCGCCCGGCGGGGCTTTTCTACTCACTAACTTGTACTCGACCCTGCTTGGTCGGAGTGTCAGCGGTTCACTCAATGGGCCGTCGATAATGAAGACGGGGCGGTTTGAAGCTTACAGGCCGGATCAAGCAGCCTGGTGCACCAGAACTGGAGGGCCTGCAAGACTCTGGGGTGACTCGTCGGCCAGCCCTCGTTATCGAAGACGGTCGGCAAGGCCTGTGCTACCATGATCTCCCGAGATATCGGCTTACGAAGCCGCTGTAGCGCTTCAATATGGAATGGCCAGTCATTGTACTACCTGCCCTATTCCCGGGGAGAGGCAGGTTCGGCGAGACTCGGGGTGGCGGGCGGCAGCTGGACATAATGTGAACCAATAAGCCTCGGTGAAACAAAAAGGTCTATTTTACGGTATAATACCGGGGAACTGCGCTGTTCACCGGGGACCAAACAGTCGCGCAACAGGGGAGTCTTGATGCGTAAAGATATGAAGCGTAACGGCTTGATGAGCAACAGCCTGAAGATCGCCGTCCTTCTCGTCGTCGTCCTCGCCCTGGGCGCGGGCGCCCAGGAGGCCCGCCGCGTCGAGCTGGACAACGGTCTGGTCATCGTGGCCTTCGAGAACCACGTCAACCCCATCGTCACGATGCGGGTCTACGTCAAGACCGGCGGCGCCTACGAGGGCGAGTTCCAGGGCGCCGGGATCAGTCACTTCTACGAGCACCTCCACGGCGACGCCACCACCTCGCTGTCCAAGGAGCAGGTCGAGACCTGGGACGAGGAGCTGGGCGGGGCTTCCAACGCCTACACCTCGCGGACCCACACCTGCTACCACCAGACCACCACCACGGACCGCTTCGACTCCCTGGTGGAGCTGATGGCCGAGACGCTGCTGCGCCAGGACTTCAACGATGAGATCATCACCAGCCAGCGCGGGATCATCCTCAAAGAGATCAACATGAACAACGACGAGGCGGACACCCGCAACTGGTACCGCTTCCAGCACACCATCTTCGGCGACTCGCCGGCCTCGGACCCCATCCTGGGCTACCCGGACCTCTTCCAGGCTGTCAGCGAGGATGACCTGCGCAGTTACTACGCCGATCGCTACACTCCGGAGAAGATGGTCGTCGTCGTCGGCGGGGACCTGTCCCTGGAGGAGATGATCGAGAAGGTCGCCGCCGAGTTCGGTGAAGCCCCGCGCGGCGAGACCCCGCTGCCCGAGGTGCCCCGGCCCGAGCATCTGCCCGCCCCGCGCTACGCGATCGAGTACACCACCTTCCAGGAGGCCCACCTCTCCTTCGGCTTCCGCACGGTGCCGTTGTGGGCCGAGGATCTCTACGCCCTGGACGTGCTGATGAACCTGCTGGAGCGCGGCCGTTCCAGCCGGCTCTACCAGGCGCTGCGGGAGGACCGTTCCCTGGTCTCCGGCTTCTCGGTCTCCAGCTACACCCCGGTCTACGACGCCGGTCAGTTCACCGTGACCCTCTCCGGCGACCCAGCCAAGATCATCGAGGCCTACTACACGGCCTACGCCGAAGTGATGCGCCTGCGCGAGGAGCTGGTCGGCGCCGAGGAGCTCGAACGCGTCAAGAACGGCTTCCTGGCCGACTACGTCTACTCCACCGAGGAGCTGACCAGCCAGGCCGGCAGCCTGGGCTACGACACCATGCTCGGCGACCTAGATTTCTCGGAGAACTACATCGAGGGTTGCCGCTCAGTGGACGCCGAAGAGTTGCGCGAGGTTGCCCGGCGCTACTTCAGCGAGGACAATCTCTACCTGAGCGTGACCTGGCCCGTCGAGGCCGGCGAGTTCGAGCTTTCCAACCTGGGCGATCCCGAGCGCCTGGAGCTGGTCGAGAGCGGCCTGGTGGCCGAGGTCCACGGCAAGGCGGCCTGGGAGGAGTCCCTGGGCGAGGTCGAGCCCGGAGAGCCCGACACCTACTTCGTCTACCACCAGCCCCCGGCGTCGACCGACGTGCCCCTGGACGTCAACTACTCCCCCGTCAACGACCTGGCCCGCGACTACCCGGCCGAGCACGAGTTCAGTCTGGGCGAGAGCGGCTCCAGCGGCGGGATCGAGGAGTACGAGCTCGACAACGGACTGCGCCTGCTGGTGCTCGAGGACTCCAGCGTCGACAGCGTCAGCGTGGCGGCCCTGATCGACGGCGGATACCGCGTCGAGGAGCCCGACGAGCAGGGGGCCTTCAACTTCATGCTGCGAGCGCTGCTCAAGGGCACCGCCACCCGGGACGCCGAGGAGATCGCCCTGGCCCTCGAGGAGCGCGGCGGCTACCTGAACGCCGCCGGTTACCGGGACTACGGCACGGTGAGCGCCCGGGCCCTGGCCGAGGACTCCGCGACGGCCCTCGAGCTGATCACCGACGTGCTGCGCAACGCCGCCTTCCCCGAGGAGAAGGTCGAGGCCCTGCGAGACCAGCTTCTGGACGAGCTGGCCGCCGAGGCCGACAACCCCTTCGTCCAGGCCTACCGGCTGGCCAAGGCCGAGTTCTTCGGTGACCACCCCTACTCCCACCACCAGACCGGCACCAGTGAGAGCATCGCCGCCCTGGAACGCGGGGACCTGCTGCGCTACTACGAGCGCACGGTGCGTCCCGAGGGGATCGTGCTGGCCGTGGCCGGCAACGTCGACGCCGACGAGATCGAGGAGCTGGTCGAGGAGCTCTGGGAGGACGCTCCCAAGGGCTACGCCGAGCCCGCCCCCGTCGGCGCTCCCGACTATCCCGACGAGCCCCGCGAGCTGGCCGTGGACACCGAGCGCGAGCAGACCGTGCTCTACTGGATGTGGCCCGGCCTGAGCCTGGACTCTCCGGACCGCTACCGCATCCAGTTGCTCGACAGCGTCCTCTCCGGCATCTACCTGCCCAACGGCCGCCTGCACTACCGCCTGCGCGGCGCCGGGCTGGTCTACGCCGTCCACGCCTTCCCGATCAGCGGCCGGGAGCCGGGCAGCTTCGCCCTCTACCTGGGCACCGAACCCGGCAAGACCGCCGAGGCCGTCGCCATCGTCGAAGAGGAGCTGGAGCGCATCGTCGCCGAGGAGGTCCCCGCTGACGAGCTCCAGCGCGGCAAGAGCATGCTCAAGGTGGCCCGCTACACCTACGACCTCTCCACGGCCGCCGCCCGGGTCCAGGAAGCCGCCATTTTCGTGCTGGCCGGCCTGGACGTCGACTTCGAAGAGGACTTCATCGAAGAGATCGAAGACCTGAGCGCCGAGGAGCTGCGCGAGTTCGCCGCCGAGCTCTTCGCCGAACCGGCGGCCTACGTTCGCTACGGTCGAGAGTAGGCCGCGACGCCGCCCGCCGTTTTCGCCAACCGCCCGAACCGGAACGGAAAGGCCCCCGCGATGAGCAAAGACCGCCCGACCAAACGCCTGTCCCCGCCCCTGCGCTGGCTGATCCGCCTGGGGATCATCGCCCTGCTGGCCGGGCTGTTCCTGCTGGCCGGCGGACTACAGGACCTCCAGCCTCACCGCGGCTTCGAGCGCCGCGTGGTCGTGCTGGGCTTCGACGGTGTGGATTCGGACCTGCTGGAGCGCTACATGAACGAGCACCCGGAGCGCTTCCCCAATCTGATCGCCCTGCGCGACGAAGGGACATACACGCCGGTGCTCCCGCCGGTTCCCGCCCAGAGCCCGGTCTGCTGGTCCAGCTTCACCACGGGGTCCAACCCCGGTCGGCACGGCATCTACGACTTCCTCCTCCGCGATCCGCAGAGCTACACCCCCTTCTACTCGATGGTCGAGGAGATCGCCGAGGCTGAGTTCATCTGGGGCCTGATCCCCGTCCAGTTGCCCGAGGTCGAGTGCCGCCAGCAGGGGATCAAGTTCTACGACGTCCTCGACGAGGCCGGGGTTCATCAGGCGCTGATGCAGCTTCCGGTGACCTTCCCACCGCCGGCGATCAGCGGCGAGAACCTCTCCGGCCTGGGAGTGCCCGACGTGCGCAAGACCCAGGGCACCTTCTACTACTGGGCCGAGGACCTGCCCCCGGGCATCCAGGAGAACACGGAGTTCGGCGGCAAGCTGGAACGGCTGAGCCTGGAGCGCGACGGCTCCTTCACCTTCAACATCGCGGGCACCCCCAACCCCGTGGTGCTCGACCGCCAGCGCGAGCTGCTCCACGATCAGCAGTTCCGCGCCCTCTCCGCCGAGGAGCTGGATTATCTGACCCGGAACCCGGACATCGTCCTCGAGGCCACGGGCCGCCGCCTGGACGACGGACGGGTGACGCTGAATATCGACGGTCAGCATCTGACCCTGGCCGAGAACGAGTGGAGCGATTGGGTCGAGTTCGACTTCGAGGCCAACGCGCTGATCACCGTCCACGGCATCAGCAAGCTGAAGGTCCTCTCCGCCGATCCCCTGCGCATCTACCTGCACCCGATCACCTTCGACCCGCGCAAGCCCCTGGTGCCGATCAGTTGCCCGGCGGATCTCTCCGAGGAGGTCGCCGAGGAGGCCGGCCTCTACTACACCCAGGGCTGGGCCATCGACACCTTCAGCCTCTCCGAGGACCGCATCGACGAGGCCACCTTCATGGAGAACCTCTGGGACACGGCGGGGCAGCGCTTCGAGAACGCCAAGTATCTCTTCGAGGCCAAGGACCCCGAGCTGATGCTGGCCGTCTTCCAGTGCACCGATCGCGTCCAGCACATGATGTGGCGCTTCATCGACCACGACCACCCGATGTACGACGCCGAGCTGGCCGCCGAGTTCGAGGACGCCATCCTCGATGTCTACGCCTTCATGGACGAGGTCGTTGGCTGGTTCCGCGAACGCCTGGCGCCCGAGGACGTCCTGCTGGTCCTCAGCGATCACGGTTTCGCCTCCTTCCGCCGCAGCGTCAACATCAACACCTGGTTGGTCGAGAACGGGTACATGGTGCTCAAGGAGGGCTACGGCTTCGGCGAGGAGTTCAACCTGGACGACCTCTTCGGCGGCCAGGGCTTCTTCTTCCCCGGCGTGGACTGGTCGAAGACCCGGGCTTACTCCCTGGGACTCAGCGGCATCTACATCAACCTCGAGGGACGCGAGGCCCACGGTTCGGTCAGCCCCGAGGATTACGACCAGGTCGTCGCCGACATCCAGCGCGACCTGCGCGGTTTGATGGACACCAACCCGCCGACGGGTCCGCGTCCCACGGCCCAGGGCGACATCGTCTACGATGACTACGACCCCGGGGACTTCACCGAGCTCGACTTCGCGCCGCCCGAGCCGGTACCGGTCTTGGTCGACGTCTACCGCGGCGACGAGATCTACTCCGGCGAGGCCCTCGAGTTCGCCCCCGACCTGATCGTCGGCTTCAACGACGGCTACCGCATCAGTTGGCAGTCCTGCCTGGGCGGCCTGGAGCGCCACACCCTGCGCGACCAGGTCAAGCGCTGGAGCGCCGACCACTGCGGTATCGATCCCAGCGTGGTCAACGCCGTGCTGTTCTGCAACCAGCCCCTGGACCTCGGCGCCGGACAGCCCCGGATCATCGACCTGGCTCCGACAATCGTCGACTTCCTCGGCGTGGCCGCGCCCGAGGTCTGGGACGGCGAGAGCCTGATGCGGCGGGGGGAATGAGCGAGCGGGACGGCTTCTCGTCTTGTGCAATCGGGGAGGGCCTGGCGGCCCTCCCGTTTTTTATAATCGAACGGATCAGACAGGCGGTGGCCGGGCCGTGGGACTGGTTCCGAAGCCCCGGCCCTGCATTTGCGTTAGATTATCATAGCGGTCCGGATTCGAGTGATTACCCCCTTTCGCGATTGGAAAGCATTCAGCCTCTTTCAGCCTGGGAGGCCCAGGATGCAACTCTGGAGTCGAGACTTCCCGGCTCTCGGCATCCTGTTGTAGCACAGCGGGGTTTTGCATCATCGGGCCAATTAGGAAAGCGATAGTATACTGAGCATTAGAGCGCATAATGACAAATAAAATCACATATCCTGTTCGGGCCTGATTGTAATTGCAACTTACTGATAATAGAAGCGATAATCAACAGATGCTTGTTGCAATATGGCAACCACAAAATTGGCGGCTGATGCGGCTGATGGTGGTGCAATCTGTGATAAAACATAATGGGATTTTCACACGTGCCTGAACAGACATGTATTGCTAATAGCTACATATATAGTGGCTTGTAACTGTGCTAGTTATTCCTGTTTCTGCGTTGCCTGGTGGCATATAGATGTTCTCTAAGCGGACGCTTCAAACAGAACGCTCTGCTTCGGAAAGTCGCGACTCCTGACTCGCATCCCGGGCATCCCAGGTAGTAAGAGACTAAACGCTTTCATATAGCGACTTTAGCAGGTAAACAGCTCTATGTCTTGTCGAATATAAGCCTTTCGTGAGATAGTTGTCAGCACTTCCTTTCTAAATGCCGCCCTTTTGCGTTTTCGACGTAGATTCAGTTTCAGGTGAAAATCCCAACATAAAACAGCACACTTGTTTACGCTCTTACAGCAGGTTGCCACTGAATCATAAGCCCTTGCAAGGTGAACGCTTGATTGAAGACGGAGTAAGTCTGGATGGGGAGCAACGACCCAGCTAGCCGCTTCCAGTCAGCCTGATTTGGTCCGATCAGATTACATGACGATTAATATATGTATAGCTATATATGCCTGTTAAGCTATGTGTGACAATTCCGAACCGTGCCACCCCGCTCCGTCTGCGCCAACCGTTCCAGTCGCACTCTCCCGGCGCAAAAAAACCCCCGGATATTCCCGGGAGATGGTTAAGTCCGTCGGTTAGGGCGATTGTCAATCCTGACGGGGCTTCCAGGTGACGGCGCGGCGCCCGCGCCAGAAGCGCCACCAGGCCACGGCCATCGCCAGGGCCGTCGAGACGATGTAGTAGGGCAGGGCGGCCAGGCCGCTGAGGCGGTCGTGGAAGAGGGTGCCGAGGAGGGCCGCCAGATAGAAAGCGCCCTGGGCGACGGTCAGCCAGAGGTAGGTCGCCCCGGCGGCGAAGAAGCCGGCCCGGGCGGCGGCGGCTCCCTGAACCCCCAGGCAGGCGGCGACGACGCCGGAGACCAGCAGGGTGATGAACCACAGCGGTGTGGTCTGGCGCAGGATCTTGCGCAGGAAGTAGTTGAGGTGGTAGAGCAGATGGCCGCGCAGGGGCAGTACCCGGACCAGATAGGGGAAGAAGCCCATCTCGAGCAGGGAGAGCCGGACGCGGCGGCGGAACTCGTCGCCGGCGACCGCCTGGGTCTCCTCCCAGGCCCGGACCCGGGGATCGTAGATGGTCCGCTTGCCGGCGGCCACGGTGGAGATGGTCAGCAGGGTGTCCGGGGAAACCTCGGGGGCCGAGGGGTAATAAAGCTCGCGGCGGATGGCCATGTGGCCGCCCTGGACGTAGATACAGCTCCAGATGCGGCTCTCCCATATCTTCTGCTTATCTTCGTAACGACGGATGAAACTGTTGCCAAAGGTGGTACCCGTGGAGCCTGAGCCGGGCGGGCGCTGTTCCAGGTAACCGCCCACGCAGCCGACGTCGGGGTCGGCGAAGAGCTCGGCGAAGCGGTGCAGGGCGTCGGGCTCCAGCATCACGTTGCCGTCGGAGTAGACGATGATCTCCCCGCGGCAGGTCGGGGAGAGCTCGTTCATCACCGTGGTCTTGCCCCGGTTCTCGTCGAAGGCCTCGACGCGGACGCCGCGATCGACGAAGCGGCGGGCGATCTCCGCGGTGTCGTCGCTGGAGCCGTCGTCGGCGACCAGGACCTCCAGCTTGTCTGCCGGATAGTCCAGGGCCAGGACATTCTCCAGCTTCTCGGCCAGCACCGCGGCCTCGTTGTAGCAGGGGATGAAGACGGTGAAGCTGGGCAGGTGGGCGGGATCGCGCTTGACGGGGCGATGGATGAAGCGGGAGATCAGCCAGAGCGTCAACGGGTGCAGGACGTAGATGACGGCGATGACGTAGAGCGAGAGCCAGAAGACGACGGCGGCGGCGATCATCGATCAGCTCCCGATCCACCGCCCGCGCCGAACTCGGCCCGCACCGCCGCCCGCCAGTCATCGGCCGGGGCCAGCCCCAGGCTTTCCAGCAGGGAGATGTCCAGGCCCAGGTAACCGCCGCGGGGGACCTTCTCGCCGAAGTGGTCGCTGGTGACGCCTTCTAGCTCGACGTGCTCCAGACCGTGGGCGGCCAGAATTTCACGGGCGAACTCGAGCCGGTTGGGCGGCTCGCCGGGGTTGGCCACGTGGATGTAACCGCTGAGCTCGCTCCGCGGGACGACGCCGAGGATGATTCGGGTCAGGTCCTCCATGCGCATCGGCGAGCCGTAGCGGTCGTCGACCACCTGAAGCTTGTCGCGCTCACGGGCCAGCCGGACGATGAAATCGGGGAACTTGCCGGTCTGCGTCCCGCCGAAGAGCCAGCCGATGCGAAGGGTCAGCCAATCTTCGGACTTCTCTTCGATGCGCAGCTCGCCACGCCGCTTGGTCTCTCCGTAAACATTTATCGGCGCGGGCTCGTCTTCCTCGGTGTAGGCAAATCCCTTGGCTCCGTTGAAGACGGCGTCGGTGGAGAGGAAAAGCAGCCGGGCGCCCACCCGGCGGGCGGCCTCGGCCACGTTGCCCGCCACCTCGGCGTTGATCTCCCGAGCGTAATCGGGCTCGTGCTCGCACTGCAACAGGTTGGTCAGCGCGGCGTAGTTGATGACCAGTTCGGGAGCGGCCCGCTCCACGGAGGCGAAGAGGGCGTTGCGGTCGCGGGCGTCGAGCTCGGCCAGCGGCGGAGCGACCACGCTCCAGCGCTCTTGCAGGTACGGCAGAGTGTAGGTCCCCACCCGACCCTCGCTGCCGATGACGTAGATACGCATCGATTGTCACCTGGTGATTCGATCCGCCGTTCGCTCTACTCTCGAACCCGACGGTCGATAGCTTGATGTGTTGTATGCGGCGCTGCCTAGAGGGTCATATCTTAGCGCAGAACGGGTAAAAGGTAAAGGGCGGCCGAATCCGGGGCGTCCCGCGCCGTCATCTGCTATAATCCAGACGTAAGCTCCATCTCAATCACTCAACAGACGGCCATGGCACCCATGACCGCCCCCTTCAGGCTCGGGGTGGCGGCGGGGGAGGAACTAGGCGGAGAAACACAATGGAAAGCTGGGACATCCTCGTCGTCGGCGCCGGGCCGGCGGGCGGCACTGTGGCTCACCACGCCGCCGGCGGCGGCCTGAGCGTGTTGCTTGTTGAGAAGCGCCAGCAGGTCGGTTTCCCGGTCCGCTGCGCCGAGGCCGTCGGTCGGGAGGGCTTCGTCGCCGAGTTGGGTGGTGACCCCGCCTTCTTTCCCGACGGACCCGAGGAAGACCCCGCGCCGGTTTTCCTCGCCGACCGCATCGACGAAGGCGAGCTGGTTTCCCCGGGGGGACGGCGCGCGCGCCTTCAGCGACCACGAACCGGCTACGTCCTCGAACGCAAGGTCTTCGATCTCATGCTGGCCGAGCGGGCCGCGCGCACCGGCGCCGAAGTCCGCGTCAAGACCCGGACCGTCGGTCTCGAGCGCGCCGACGGCGCCTGGCGTGTCGAGCTGTGCGGTGAGGGACGCGGCGAGACCGTGAACTGCCGCGTGCTGATCGGCGCCGACGGCGTCGAGTCCAAAACGGCCCGTTGGACCGGACTCCGGGGTCCCTGGAAGACCGACGAGCTCCACTCATGCGCCCAGGTGTTGGCCGCCGGTCTGGACGACTCCCTCCGTCCGGGGTGCGTCTATTTCCACCTGGGCGCATACATCGCCCCCCGAGGCTACGCCTGGGCCTTCCCCAAAGGCCCGGGACGGGCCAACATCGGCGTGGGGCTGCGCGGAGAATCCTCGGACGCCACCGCCCTGGAGCACCTCGAAGCCCTCCTGGAGAGCCACTACCCCGGCGCCTCGATCCTGGAGCGTGTACACGGCTGCGTGCCCAGCACACCGCCGCCGAAACGCATCGTCGGCGACGGCGTGATGCTCGTCGGCGACGCCGCCGGTCAGGTGGACCCCTTCTCCGGGGCCGGCATCAACTGGGCCCTCGAGGCCGGCCGCCTGGCCGCCCAAACCGCCGTCACCGCACTGACCTCGGGACGCGAACCCACCCTCGATAACCTTCAGGACTACCAGCGCACCTGGACCCAGCGCCACCGTCGCGAACACCTCAAGCTGGCCAAGGTCAAGGGCTTCGTCGACAGCCTCACCGACGACGAACTCGACAGCGCCGTCACCGCCATCGCCGAGGCAGCGGCCGGAGACGAGCTGGGCGAGTTCTCCGTAGGCCGCCTGCTGCGCCAGGTGCTCCGCCACGCCCCGGGGCTGCTCTGGAAGGCCCGCAAGCTGCTCTGACGCCCACACCGCCGGGAGACCTTTGCGGGGACTCCCGCCGGAGACTCTCAATCCCGCCCGGCGTTGGCACGTTTCTTGCAGCAAGGCGCCGCGGCGTATCGGACAGAAGCGCAG